>PYVG01000060.1 GCA_003030745.1 Pseudidiomarina aestuarii
GGTTGGGTGTATGTCGACCAAGAATTACCGGGCGTCGCCGAGACCGCATTTCGCCATAACTTGCTCGAATTTGCCGAGTTGATGTTGTTCTTGTTGGTTGCTATGACCTACATCAATGCTATGGAAGAACGCCGGCTGTTTGATGGTTTGCGTTCCTGGATGATCCGCAAAGGCTTTAGCTATCGACAGCTGTTCTGGTTATCGGGCTGGCTCGCCTTCTTCATCTCCCCGGTTGCTGACAACCTGACCACTGCACTACTTATGTGTGCAGTCATTATGAAAGTGGCGGATGGCGACAAGAAATTCATCAGCATGTGTTGTGTGAGCATAGTTGTCGCAGCTAACGCCGGCGGTGCCTTCAGCCCCTTTGGTGACATCACTACCTTGATGGTCTGGCAGGCCGGTATAGTCGAGTTCCAAGAATTCCTCGTCCTGTTTATTCCATCGGTACTGAACTACCTGATTCCAGCCGTGATTATGAGCTTCTTTATTGAGAACCGTAAGCCTGCGGCAGTTCACGAAGATGTTGAGCTCAAGCGTGGCGCCTTGCGCATCACCTCGTTGTTCTTGCTCACTATCGCGACTGCAGTGGCGTGTCACATGTGGCTGCATTTACCGCCGGTACTCGGCATGATGATGGGCCTAGGTTACCTGCAATTCTTTGGTTATTTCCTGCGCATGACATTGCCAGGCTCACTGGCGCGTAAAAAAGCGATGGCCGAGCGTGCAGGTGACATGAAAAAGCTTGAACGCTTAGGTGGCGTGGTGCCGTTTGACGTATTCAGTCGGGTTTCACGCGCTGAGTGGGACACCTTGTTGTTCTTCTACGGCATCGTCATTTGTGTCGGTGGTCTCGGCTTCATGGGCTATTTGGCACTGTTGTCCGAAACGCTGTACGGCAGCGGCGACCCGACCATGGCGAACGTCATTCTCGGTTTAGTGTCTGCCGTGATCGATAACATCCCAGTGATGTTTGCGGTGCTCTCAATGCAGCCAGAAATGTCGCACGGTCAGTGGTTACTGATCACCCTAACTGCGGGTACCGGTGGTAGCTTACTCTCGATTGGTTCCGCCGCTGGTGTGGCGTTGATGGGTCAAGCACGCGGTTATTACACCTTTGCTTCACACTTAAAGTGGGCACCGGTGATTTTACTGGGCTATATCGCCTCGATTTACGCCCACTTATGGCTTAACGCGAGTCTGTTTGAGGTATTTGGTTAATAAACCGCAGCGTTTCGGGATAGGGAAAGACGTCGCTCACTATCCCCTGTTGAATATGCTGCTGTTGGCGTTGCCAGAATTCGGGTGTCGCCAAGTCAGCATGAAACTTCAGTAATGCCTGCCGTAACTTCGGTTGCGGCACGGCAAACACCGGCAATTGCTCTGGAAACATATCGTCCGGCCCTACCGCATACCACGGCTCTGCTGCCATTTGCTCATCTATAGTGGTTGCGCGCGGCAATTCTCGGAAGTTCATGTCGGTGAGGTAACGAACTTCATCATAGTCATAAAACACCACCCGCCGCTGACGCGTTAAACCGAAGTTTTTTAAGAGCATATCGCCGGGGAAGATATTCGCCGCAATCATGTCTTTAATGGCTTGCCCGTAATCCTTCATCACCGCATCCACTTCGGCTGGGCTTGCCGAGTCTAGGAACAAATTGAGCGGCGTCATTCTGCGTTCCACAAACAGATGGCGAATGATCAAATGGTCACCATCAATTTTTAAACTGCCGGCTACCGTTGCCTGCAGTTCCTCAAGTAATTCTGGGCTGATGCGAACCAGCGGTATGGCGACATTGGCAAATTCATAGGTATCCGCCATGCGGCCTGCTCGGTCATGCCGCTTGACCATGCGATAGCGCTCAATAACGGTGGCGCGATCCATACTTTTATTGCCACCAAATACGTCTTTGATGACCTTAAATACAAAGGGAAAAGATGGCAGCGTAAATACCGTCATGACCATGCCCTTGATACCTTCGGCGGCCACCAATTGATCTTGGCTGCTATCGAGATGCTGCAAAAAGTCCCGGTAGAACTCGGTCTTACTTTGTTTGTGCAAGCCAATGGCAGAATACAGCTCCGCCAAGGTTTTGTTGGGCATCACATCCTTTAAGAACCGCACTAGTGCTGATGGCGCGCGCGTTTGCACCATAAAATAGGTGCGCGCGAAACCGAAAATAATCGCCATTTGGTCACGGTCGGTAATCAACGCATCGATATACAGCTGGCCTTGCTTGGTGCGTAGTACGGGCACAATAAACGGATAAGTTGCGGTGGTCGTCACCAGTCTACCGACAATGTAGGCGGCCTTGTTGCGATAAAACGGTGCTTTAAGCACATCAATACGGCTTTGTTCCGGCTGTAGGTCTACTGACAGAGCTTGCTCTTGAAAGGCTAACTGCAACTGGCGCAAGTCACGCTTCAGATCGGCAAAAGGCGCGGCGAAATCAGCGGTCTCCACAATTTGCAACAAACAGCGAGCTAGACCTTCGGTCACTGGAAAATAGGACCGATACTCGGTTTCCACCGCCAACGGTAAGGTCCGCGCCAGCGTCGATTCGACAAAAATATAGGAGTTGTGAAAGTAGCGCCGATGAAACAGGTTGCAAAACACCGAGTTGTAAAATGTC
>PYVG01000061.1 GCA_003030745.1 Pseudidiomarina aestuarii
GCGCGCAAACCGTGACGTACCCCAACCCGATTCATTGGCGGCCTGTACGAGGACCAGAGCCTCTGGCACGACATCGACACGCCGCAATAACAGATCAAACTGTGTACCGAGCGCAACAGAATCAGTTTTGACTCGATAGAGACTCGCTAATTGCTTTAACCACGCTAACTCGCCAGTCTTCAGTGCGTTGGAATCAACTTTCCAACGTTCATGCAGACGCAGTAAGCGATCTCTTTGAACCTCAATCCGACTATTTTCGGCCTGAACTAGGGGGGCTAAAAAAGCAAAAAATGCCTGCTTTTTATCTCGAGTGTCTGTGTAGGAAGTAAAGTCTGGAACTTCGGTATGGACAGGTGCTTCCAGCAAGACCACAGGCTCTCCGGGACGTAATGATGGTACGTCTGCCAGCGTGTTGTGCAGTTGGATGGGAAGATAGACGCACACCGCAACCGCGCTGAGCGTCATGACCAATAGACTACCGTGCCAAAATTTTTGACTCTGCATAGATCCTCTATTCGTTGTGAGTTTCATTATTGACGGGTGGAGTTACCTCGTCCTAACCTTCAGTAATGACAGGTTCAGACTCTTGCTGATCATGGTCACCCAACAATGAGATGTAAACCACACCTGTCAGGTTAAACATCATTGGAAGTGTAAAAAGCAAACCTAGAAATAACGGCAACGCACTGATAATCACAATAATGCTCATAATAATGACCAAGCCCAACACCCGCCAGAAGTATCGGCGAAGCACCAGCACTGAGCCCATAATCGATTTAAAAACGCTAGTTTGACGATGCACGACCAAAGGTATCGCCAACATGAATGTAATGTTGATGATAATCAGTGCAATAATCCCAATTGCACCTGCAGCTGACGGACTAAACTGACCAATACTCATAAACGCTAAGAATGTGATGACGGCGGGTAAAGCAATCCTGAAAAAGGTCACAGCCATGACTTGAAATGACCGCTGTAATACAGATAACGCGGCAGAAAACGTTAACTTGTCATCATTCGCATTGAGGATGCCGAGTAAAGTCAGGCCCCCCCATAACGGCGCAAGAATGATTTGCGTGACGATACCGATCCACTCGTTGTCACTTTGCAATTCAGGGTCCAGCATGACCTCAAACATCGTCATGCCTTCTGGAACCGGAAGGAACAAACTGTTCAACACCATCGCAATCAGAAAGTATGCGATCATCAACGGCAGCATGATCGGCAGACTGCGCACCGTAATTTCCCAAGCGCGCTGCAAAACTGCGCCTATAACGAAGGGTTCCTCACCCCGTAATGCTCTGCTGAAATTGCCCTGTCGTTTAACTAGTTTGTCATCACTCATGTCGGTTCCATTCTATTTTTAACTGTTTAATCATCGACATTGTTGCACTGAAATGCCCGAGTCGCTACGAAATAGTTTATCATTGTCGCCGCACGAGCGCACTTGCCGCTGCTCGGCAGAACCTCAGGGTTCTGTGCTATTTATCGGAGAGGAATTATGCCCGCCCCACAACGCCGTCGTTCACGAGTTCGCTCACCGGCTAAGGACGCGATGAAAGTTCGTCCAGCCAACCCCAAAATCGTGTTGTTGAACAAACCGTTTGGCGTGTTAACGCAGTTTTCGGGTGACGACAATGAGCAAACATTGAAATCATTCGTGCCGTTCAAAGATGTCTACCCTGCGGGTCGCCTTGATAAGGACAGTGAAGGACTCTTGGTGTTGACCAACGATGGTGTTATTCAGCATAAGATTACGGATCCGAAATATAAAATGCCTAAGCTTTATTGGGCGCAAGTGGAAGGCATCCCGTCCACAGACGCGCTAAAAGCGTTGCGTGATGGCGTTGAATTGAATGATGGCGTAACAGCGCCCGCCGAAGTGTTCCTGATGGACGAACCAGCGGAATTATGGCCACGAGTCCCCCCTATTCGCGAACGGCAAGCCATTCCAACCGCATGGTTATGTTTGCGAATTACCGAAGGCCGCAATCGACAAGTTCGCCGAATGACTGCCGCGGTAGGCTACCCAACACTGCGTCTCATTCGAGCCGGTGTTGGACCGTGGACATTACGCGGAATGCAGCCTGGCGAGTGGCGTGAAGAGCCCTCTGTATGGTAGAATTCGCCGCCAGAAGAGTAAGGGTCAACTGAGTAGTTATGAGCACAGAAAAACACGACAATTCGCACCAAAAAGTCATCGTCGGTATGTCCGGCGGGGTTGATTCATCGGTATCTGCCTACTTACTCATGCAACAAGGCTATCAAGTTGAAGGCTTGTTCATGAAAAACTGGGAAGAAGACGATACCGACGAATATTGTGCGGCCGCAACAGATCTAGCCGATGCTGAAGCCGTCTGTGAAAAGCTCGGAATACCATTGCATACCGTGAATTTTGCAGCGGAATATTGGGACCACGTATTTGAATACTTCCTAGAAGAGTATCGCGCGGGTCGTACGCCAAATCCCGACATCATATGCAATAAAGAAATCAAATTTAAAGCCTTTCTCGAGTTTGCGGCA
>PYVG01000062.1 GCA_003030745.1 Pseudidiomarina aestuarii
CAGTGGGGGATTCGTCCGTTGGCACTGGGTAAGCGCGAAACTACTCAGGGGAATGAGTGGATAGTTGCGTCAGAGAGTGTTGCGATTGATGGCACTGGCTTTACCTTCGTGCGTGATGTGGAACCTGGTGAAGCGATCTATATTTCTGACGATGGCGAGTTATTTTCACGTCAATGTGCCGACAATCCACAGCACGTGCCGTGTATTTTTGAGTATGTTTACTTCGCGCGTCCAGATTCAACGATCGACAAGATTTCGGTCTATGCTTCACGCGTGAACATGGGTCAGAAGCTCGGTGAGAAGATCAAGCGAGACTACAGTCACCTAGATATTGATGTGGTTATTCCTATTCCAGAGACGAGTTGTGATATCGCATTGGAAATGGCGAATGTACTGGGTTTGCCGTATCGTCAGGGGTTTGTGAAAAACCGCTATATTGGTCGGACATTTATCATGCCGGGACAAACCCAGCGGCGTAAATCGGTGCGACGTAAACTGAATGCGATCGGTGCCGAATTTAAAGGCAAAAACGTGCTTCTGGTCGACGACTCGATTGTACGTGGCACCACCTCGGAGCAAATCATTGAAATGGCACGCGAAGCCGGTGCCAAGAAAGTCTATTTCGCATCTGCTGCGCCTGAAATCCGCTTCCCGAACGTCTATGGTATCGACATGCCTAGCGCGAATGAATTGATTGGCCATGGCCGTGAAGCGTCAGAAATTAATGATTTGATCAAAGCCGATGGATTAATTTACCAAGATCTCGATGATTTGATCAGCGCCGTTCAACAAGAAAACCCTACGGTCACACGATTCGAAACATCCGTCTTTAGTGGCGAATATATTACTGGTGATATCAATCAGTCGTATCTCGACCGATTGGATGCTGCTCGTAACGATGTTGCTCGGAATGGCTCAGATCAGGGCGAAGATGCCAACCTAGAGCTGCACAACGAAGACAACGACTAGTGCTAAGAGCTAGTGAACAGTGAAAAGTGAATAGTTAATAAGATAGTGAATGGTGAATAGTTAGCGAGATAGTGAACAGTGAACTGTCTATTACCTTTTCACTGTTCACTATTTACCTATTTACAGTTGGAAAGGATACACCGAGCCTAGTTTGAGGATTTGAGTCAACTCGTCCAGCGCGGTGCGTGATTCTTCCAGCAGATTTGGATCCGCTAGATCTGCTACCGCCAACTCATCCCGATAGTGTTTATCAACCCATTGATTGAGCCGATTGAACAGCGTATCCGTTAGGATGACTGCTGGATTTACCGCTGCCAACTCAGTGTCATTCAGAGCTACCCGCAAGCGCAAGCAGGCAGGGCCACCACCATTGCGCATACTTTGTTTGACGTCCATGTAGTGCACTTGCTGGATGGGCGTGTCACGGGTCACTAACTGGGCCAGATAACCGGCGACGCGGTCGTTTTCTTGACATTCAGTCGGTGCAATAATCGCCATCTTACCAGACGGTAAAGTAATCAGCTGCGTGTTAAATAAATAGGTTTGAACGGCGTCTTCTACTGACACTTCAGACGTCTTCACTTCGATGAAATAGACTGGATCGGAACCGAATTTTTGCTGAATTTCATGTAGCTTGTTCTCGGTGTCGAGGAATGCTTGCTCATGATAAAACAGCACATTCTGGTTGCCGACTGCAATCACGTCATTATGGAATACACCTTGATCGATCACCGCTGGATTTTGCTGAATGTAGACGGTGGTCTCATCACTGAGTCCGTGTAAGCGCGCAATCGCTTGCGACGCTTCATAGGTTTGTCGAGCTGGATAGCGCGTTGGCGCTGGTTTGCTCGAATCGAATGCGTACCGACCGAAAGTAAAAATCTCTACACCGGCTTTGTCGTAGCTACTGCACAAACGGGTATGGTTAGCCGCACCTTCGTCACCGAAATGTTCGTTATCAGGTAAATGCGTATGATGCTCAAAATAACGCGGGTTCGCGAACATGGATTGTAAAATACGCCCGCTGGTTTGTGGCTCGAGCGAACGGTGAAATTTATTGGTTAAATTGGCCGGGGTAAAGTGTACTTTGCCGTTGGCAGTATCTGCACCCGGCGAGACGGTTGCGGCATTCGCGGTCCACATGCTCGATGCGGAGCACACCGCCTGAAAAATTTCTGGAGCCTGCTGCGCTGCTTTAGCCAGCACTTCACCATCATTGCCGGTGAAACCAAGTCGACGCAGTGCATGGGTATCAGGACGCTCTTGTGGGGCAAGCACACCTTGCACCATTCCTAAGTCATGCAACGCTTTCATTTTCGCAAGACCTTGCTTGGCAGCGGAACGAGGACTTGATGTCGCTTTGGCGTTACTAAGAGAGGCGACGTTGCCATAAGAAAGCCCAGCATAGTTATGGGTAGGACCCACTAAACCGTCAAAATTTACTTCTACGTGACGTGAACTCATCAATGTCTCCGTTGCCAATTAGGCATTGTGCTGTTTCAATTTAAGGCTATTATACGCACACTTTTGGCTGGGTGTAAGGGGCGGGAGGTCTTGAAAGACTTGGCTTTCCGCACCATGTGCATGGATATGACTGGATGCAGAATTTTTATGAAATTTGATCTGCATGGTTGTGAAGTGACTAGAGAACAGATATATCT
>PYVG01000063.1 GCA_003030745.1 Pseudidiomarina aestuarii
CTAAACTCCGCAAAGGCATCGGCCGAGGTGCGAGTCAGTGTTATTTCGACAAAAACCATAAGATTGGCGCCGAGTTTAGCCGGATTGATACGAGCAAAATATCCCTCAATAACCCCTTCTTTCTCAAGCTTGCGGACACGCTCGCTGCAAGCCGTAGCACTTAATCCAACTTTATCGGCCAGTGTGACGTTGGTCATGCGTCCATCATTCTGCAATAGTCGCAAGATCTTTCGGTCGATTCGGTCAATAGTGATTTTCACGGGTTCTTCTGGATTAAACATGGTTTTCCACGGATATAGATAATATTTACCTCTTTATACCCTATTTTTGCCCTATAAAAAAGTACGAAACACACTAGGGCTTTACCCTATAATGCGCACCATCTTTTTCGATAAGTTTTTGCAGAACCTAGTGAGGCAATCGACATGTTAATTGGTGTACCAAAAGAAATAAAAAACCACGAATACCGCATCGGTCTAACTCCAGCAGCCGTGCGTGAGTATGTTGAACATGGCCACCACGTCATGATTGAGCAAAACGGCGGCGCCTCAATTGGATTCACCAACGAAGACTACGAAATAGCGGGTGCTGAAATCGTCAACGACCCGAAGGAAATCTTTGCCCGCGCTGAAATGATTATTAAGGTGAAAGAGCCACAGCCAGAAGAGTGTAAGCAACTCCGCGAAGGTCAAATTCTTTACACCTATTTGCATTTGGCTCCAGATCCAACACAAACACAGTTGCTCGCCGAATCTGGCGTTACCGCGATTGCCTATGAGACGGTTACTGACCGTAACGGTGGCTTGCCACTACTTGCACCAATGAGTGAAGTTGCAGGTCGTATGTCTATTCAGGCTGGTGCGCACAACCTGGAAAAAGCCAACGGCGGTAGCGGTACTTTGCTGGGTGGTGTCCCTGGTGTGGAACCGGGTAAAGTTTTGATTATTGGTGGCGGTGTCGTGGGCACACAAGCAGCTAAAATGGCGGTCGGATTGGGCGCAGATGTCACAATTCTTGACCGTTCACTTCCACGTTTACGTCAACTCGACGATATCTTTGGTGGTCGCATTAAAACGATTTATTCGACTGTCGATGCTATTGACCGTTTCTCGCGTGAAGCAGACCTCGTTATCGGTGCTGTGTTGATTCCTGGTGCTGCTGCACCTAAGTTATTGACTCGCGAGCACATCAAAAACATGAAGCCAGGCTCTGTGTTGGTCGATGTAGCAATTGACCAAGGTGGTTGTTTCGAGACATCGAAAGCAACGACCCACCAGAATCCAACCTATGTGGTCGATGATGTTATCCATTATTGTGTCGCGAATATGCCAGGTGGCGTTGCTCGTACCTCTACTATCGCTTTGAATAACGCTACCCTGCCGTTTGGCCTAGCGTTAGCGAACAAAGGTCTCAAAGCTATGGCTGCGGACCCACACCTGTTGAATGGTTTAAACATGCATAAAGGCAAGATTACGTACAAAGCCGTACATGATGACCTAGGTGCACAGTTAGGTTTAGATTATCTAGACCCGAATGAAGCCGTAAAAAGCTAATTATTGTCTGTAAAGACTAGCTGGCACGAGACCCGCAGATTTAATGCTGCGGGTCTCTTGTTTCAGGGGTTGGTAATTCCTACAATCGACCCCACTTGTTTCATTATCTACTGAATTGCGGTATCGAAAGGGAGTAAAGGTATTATGGCTGAGGCCAAACACTGTCGACTATTAATTTTAGGATCGGGCCCAGCGGGATATACGGCTGCCGTCTATGCAGCGCGCGCTAATCTCAACCCAGTACTGGTAACGGGTATGCAACAAGGTGGTCAGCTGACCACCACCACCGAAGTCGAAAACTGGCCAGGCGATCCGGAAGGGTTAACGGGCCCAGACTTAATGGTGCGGATGCAGCAGCACGCTGAAAAATTCAATACTGAAATCATTTTTGATCACATCAATAAAGTTGATTTTACTGCTCGTCCTTTGCAACTAACGGGTGATAGCGGTAGCTACACCGCAGATGCGGTAGTAATTGCGACGGGTGCCTCAGCTAAATATTTAGGTTTAGAATCAGAACAAGCATTCATGGGTAAAGGCGTTTCGGCGTGTGCGACCTGTGATGGCTTTTTCTATCGCAATCAAAAGGTGTGTGTTGTCGGTGGTGGCAACACCGCAGTTGAAGAAGCACTCTACTTAGCCAATATCGCTAGTGAAGTTCATGTCATTCATCGTCGTGACACCTTCCGCGCTGAGAAGATTCTGGTCGATCGTCTGATGGAAAAAGCAAACAACGGTAATGTTGTGCTGCACTTGAACGAAACCCTTGATGAAGTGCTCGGTGATGACATGGGCGTCAGCGGCGTGCGAACTAAGAATACGCAAACTGGCGAACTCAAAGAGCTCGACGTGATGGGTTGTTTTATTGCGATTGGTCATCAACCAAACACGTCATTGTTTGCCGATCAGCTTGAAATGCATGATGGTTACATCGTGGTTCGCTCTGGCTTAAACGGAAATGCCACCGCAACCAGCGTGCCTGGTGTCTTTGCTGCGGG
>PYVG01000064.1 GCA_003030745.1 Pseudidiomarina aestuarii
ACCAATGTCAAACCAGCACCAACAAGTAGGAGCGGTAAAAGGCTGGAGGCCATCCAAGCAAGTGCAGAATATATAAGTGCTGGCATGGTTAGCTCCTAATTCCGGCGATAATAAAACCGCCTGTTATTGTGGCTGAGAAGATAAGGAGCCAATAAATTATGTCTGTTGCGACTTGGCAATAAACGGACATGTCATATTCAATAACGGTACCTAATAAAGTAGTGGATGGATTGGCAGGACATGAACCAGATCCAAGACCAGAAGTCCATTCGCTTTGAATGTCTTCAAGTGCTAATTCTTCAACAGGCATATCAGGAACTTCGGGTTCATCAGTGGGCTCTTGAAACCATTCAATAAAATCACAAACGACGTCAGCATAATCACAAAATGCAGTACCTTCGCCCTCTCCGTCTCCATTTCCAGAGCCGTCAGTTTCATTGATATCGCCAGAAGTAGAGGAAGTTGATCCGGTTGGTTGACCGGTCGCATCATAGGTAGTGGTTTTAGTGGTGACAATAGTGCCGGATTTACCTGATTGGTATGTTCTTGTTGTGGTAGTAGTAGAACCATCTGTCAGGTTTTTTTTTACTTCAGTAATGCTATTAGGTGTAGCAGTAGTAGTGGTTGTTTCTGTGATATCACTAGTGCCGTCAGTATAAGAATTGATTTCATACTGTTGAAGGATTTCAATGATTTCACCAGCTTGATTTTTTAGAACAATTGAATCACCGATAGTATCTACTTCATAACCAAGTTCATTAGTTTGTGTAGTGGTGGTTGTTTCAGTTGTGGTTGTTGAACCATCAGGATTATTGATTGTTTCAATGACAGGGCCATTAACAGTTTCAGTGCTGACAGGTTCAGGAGAAGGTGTAATTTCAGGGATGGGTTCTGGTGCTTCACCATTTTGATATGAAAAAGTTTCATCATAAATGCCGGAGTCAATATAGAAGACATTACACATGAATGTTTGACCGTTACAATCCAATTTTTTATTGGGATCAAGCGTTAATTTACAACCTAATATTGGATCAGTAATGGTTGATGATATTTGTTCAAATGATTGAACTTGTTTTACTGAGGCTCCTTGAGTACAACCGTCTGTGCAAGTATCGTTTTCTAGGAATTGTCCATCAGGGCATTCAGGTTCAGGTATTAAAACGCAATTATTACCATCTTGTTGGTAGCCTGTGGGGCATTGCTCTGGAACGAGGGCATGCAAAATAGTTAAATTGTAATTCCATGTTTGTCCAGTACTACCAGCGACACAAGTATCTGATGTATTTGATATGTAATAAAATGTTTTAGTAGTGCCGTTAGGTACCCCTTGCATTTGCTGACATGCATCGGTTGGAGAGACATATGATGTTGTGTAAATCTGAGTACCATTCATAACTCTATAACGCCAAATGTCGGCATGAGCAGAAAAAGAGAGTGAATAGAGTGCTATTGACCAGATAAAAAGCAATAGAAAATATTTATTAAAAAACTTATTCATCGAATAAACAGTATTAAAAGTGCGATATGAATAATGATTAACACAAGCCAGCCTTCCATAGTGAACTCCAAAAAGATGGGGCGAGGTCTCCCCCGCCCAACCATTTACACAACCAAACGAGCGCGGCGCCAAGCTTTGATTGCAACCATGACTAGCAGTGATGCTAGGCCAAGTACTGCGATCGTGGCATTGGTGGTACCGATAGCCGTTACGGCGTCAGCGACAGCTGTTGAGTCCATGACTCTCTCCTTTTAGATAACGCTCCGGACTTTTGACCAACACCATGCAGACGCCCAGAGCAAGGTTGATGCACTGCATAGTGAAACTGCTTGTTCAATGGTTAGAGTCGGTATTGCATAAAGAACAGGTGCCCATTCGGTGCACTGTTGGGTAACTTGGTCGATAGCAATACAAACAAAACCTTCCATAATTAAGCGGCCTGAGCGGCTTTAAGTGGTTGCAATCTGGAAGGGTTAAGTGCCATCTGTTGATTGTTATTGATATAGAAAGCTTCTTCGGCTAATTGATAACGGCCAACAGGTAATGATCCAGTGGCATTTCGTAGTTTTTCATCGTTACCGAAATAAATATTTAATGTGAATTTATCAGGGTATTTTTGACCTGTTTTATACATTAAAGCTTGCTGTTCACGAATGAAGAAAACTTCGCCAGAGCGTCGGGCTGTAACTTGGCGGTCACTAGTGTTTGTTGTTTCAATTTCAATATGCATGGTGATTTCCTTTAGGCGACTAAGCGCAATTGGTGGGATTGTGGTTTCCGGTACCAGTCCGGGGCTGAAACTTCTTTATGATGGATTTCGTTACATTCAACTAAGCGAGCTGGGCTGAATTTGGTCATATCAGACGTGTTAGCGATATCTATACCGAGCTTGCGTAAACGTGCTCTGTGGTTTTGAACATTCCGATTATTGAGATCAAATTTTTGACCGTGTAAAAACATAAATAAATAGCCAGCAGTAGCATTAGCGGCTTGTCGTGATCTCACTACAT
>PYVG01000065.1:0-911 GCA_003030745.1 Pseudidiomarina aestuarii
AAAAGCCGCCGAAGTTTGTTTGCGCGAAAAGCTACCATTGGTGTGCTTTTCTGCGTCAGGTGGTGCGCGGATGCAAGAAGCTTTATTGTCATTAATGCAAATGGCTAAAACGTCAGCGGCGTTAGCGCGCATGAGCGAAGAAGGCTTACCGTTTATCTCTGTACTGACTGATCCGACTATGGGCGGTGTATCCGCGAGTTTAGCTATGCTCGGTGACTTGAATATTGCAGAGCCTAAGGCTTTGATTGGTTTTGCTGGACCACGCGTTATTGAGCAAACCGTCCGAGAAACACTGCCTGAAGGTTTCCAACGTGCGGAATTCTTAGTGGAGCATGGCGCAGTCGACATGATTGTCGATCGGCGTCAGATGCGAAATAAAATCTGCGCGTTGTTGGCTAAATTCCAAAAACTTCCGGCAGTCGCTGACGAAATTTAAGGAGACTTGTGTTGTCTTCATCAGTGACTCCACCTTCCTCAACAGCCGGGCTTGATGCCTGGCTGTCTTATTTAGAGGCTTTACATCCGACAGCCATTGATATGGGGCTGGACCGGGTTCGACAAGTCGCCGCTAAACTCGACTTCAATAAGAATCAACCGCCCGTCGTTACGGTGGCTGGTACCAATGGGAAAGGTTCCACGGTTCGTTATATCGAGACGATTCTACGCTGCCAAGACTTCCGCACCGGCGTTTATATTTCGCCGCATATTCACGAATATCGCGAGCGCGTTCGGGTCAATGGTGAGTGGCTAACCAATGCTGATCATGTCGCTGCATTTCAAGCGATTGAGGCGGTACGTGGCACGACATCTTTGACTTACTTTGAGTTTGGCACCTTAGCCGCGCTGTGGTTGTTACAGCAGGCTCAAGTGGATGTCTGGATCCTCGAGGTAGGGCTAGGTGGACGCCTTGA
>PYVG01000065.1:921-2423 GCA_003030745.1 Pseudidiomarina aestuarii
CGTCAATATCATTGATGCGGATGTGCCTGTGTTGACTTCTGTCGGTATCGATCACATTGGCTTTCTGGGTTCGGATCGCGGCGGCATTGCAGTTGAAAAATCGGGCATTTTCCGGCCACACCGCGTCGCGATTTGTGGTGAATCTGACTTCCCAGAAGTAGCGCTCGACTATTGTCAGCAAAATCAGGTGCAACTCCGTCAAGTCAACCACCAGTTTTTTTATAAAGTAGCGGATGATGCGCAATCCTGGAGCTTTCAGGGCATTCACACGCAATTATCTCACCTAGCAGTGCCTCAGTTGCCATTACCCAATGCAGCGACCGCGTTAGCTGCTATTGAGGCGCTCTCGTTGCCGGTGACCGCAGAAGCTATTCGTGAAGGCTTAGCACTGGCGCGTGAACCCGGGCGTTTGCAGGTACTCGCAGGACCACCTGAGCAGTTATTGGATGTTGCGCACAATCCGCATGCGGCAGCTTTTTTGTGTGCCCATGTGCAACGCTTCTATCAAGCGCAGCAACGCCCTGTTTATGCAGTAATCGGGATGCTCAAGGACAAAGACATTGCCGGCACTTTAGCAGCACTTGCACCGGTAGTATCGCGTTGGTTTTGCGCTGACTTGGGGCCGCCGCGTGGGGCCAGTGCGCGTGAATTAGCCGCCGCTTTACCACCGACCGCTCGCGAGTTTGAACTATTTTCCTCGGTTGAGGCGGCACACCAAGCGGCCTGCGCAGCGGCTCTCGAGCATTCATCGCAGCAACCTCTGGTATTGGTGTGCGGGTCGTTTTACACTGTCGCTAGTATTTCGACTTCGGAGTAAGCATGTCTTCACCCCTGCAAAATCGGATTGTTGGCAGTATTATTTTACTGGCTCTCGCAGTAATTATTCTGCCTGAGCTGCTCGATGGCAAACCGGTAGAGGATCGCGAGGCTTTTGTAGCCATGCCCCTACAGCCTGAGGTGGATGTTGAGCAACAGCCCGTTGCTGAGATCCCAAGCCAAGCAGAGCCTGTTGAAGACGAAACATTTACTGAAATTCCAACAGTTGAAACGGTTGAGTTGGGTGAGCAAGAACCTTCATTGAATCCGGATTCAACGGCGCAAGCCAAACCAACGCCGCCGACGGATGCTGATCTGCAGGACGGTGGTTGGATTATTCAACTCGCTGTACTCGGTAATCAAGAGTCAGCCCAGCGCACAGTCCAATTGCTGCAAGAACGCGGTTATCCCGCGTACATTGAGCCCTATCAAAGTAATGGCAGAGCTATGCACAAGCTTCTAGTCGGGCCTGGTCTTGCCAAAAATGAACTCACTGACCAGCTGGATGAACTGCGTGAACTCACAAATCTCTCTGGTAAGGTTATTCGTTATCAGCCTTAGTTGGCGACATCTTTGGGCGCTGAGTAGGATTGATGTAAAGCGCTTAAAAAGGGAGCGTAATGCGACCAATTTTCTGGTACACTGCGCGCGTTTTCATAACAGCCTCAGGAATGCTTCCCTATGGT
>PYVG01000066.1 GCA_003030745.1 Pseudidiomarina aestuarii
GAAAGTCGTACTCTATACATCACCTTCACCCTAAAAATTGGGTGCTGAAGTTGAGTTGCGGGAAAGAGATAAAAGCCTTTATCCAGTTCAGAAGCCATTGTTACACCGATTCAAAACCACCAGCGAGTAGAGAGGCTTTGTTACTCTATGATTTGGATGGTAATGCTCGCTATTTTTGTACTAAGCGTTATCGGCTATCACGTAGATTAAAAAGCTGGTTTCTTAATTGGTCGGGAGAAATTTGCTTTCTAAGCCCAACTGAGCGAGGTCATCAGCACTGGATCGTTGTTGAAAGCGATGAAGGTGAGCAGGTAAAAGTCGTTTTCAAAATCACACCGAATATTAAAGACGACGAAGGGGTTATGATCGTTGTGAAAACGGTTCACGCTTATGAATGGACTAAGCCACCGATATATCCAGATGACGACCATCTTCCGTTCAGTGTGTTAGTCAAAGGGACAGCCGAGCGGCAAAAACCAGTACCGAGGAAAAACCGAGGAGGGGTATAAAATGACGAAAGGGCCCTATGGGCCCTTCGGAAATAACCGGGTGCTCTTTAACCTAGTTCGCTAGGGACCTCATCAGAGGCCGGCAGATGGAATAACCCAAGCTTTTTGCAGCTATGGGGCCCCGCACACATCCATCTACCAATCATACTAGCGATCAAAAGTGATCATTTATAATTGTTTCTAGCAATGACCGCGATGCCTATAGATAGCTTTTGCCTATGTGTAAAAAAGCCATATCAGATAATAGCCCTGGGGGTTACTCCATTCCTTTGATGGTGTCTTCTATGAGCTCCACTGCCTTACCTTTATCTGACGCGCTTGCTAGCCACACATACTCTTTACTTCCCAACAAGCCTGCCCGGGTTCTTTCTTCCAGTGTATCCATCTCTATTCCCTGGGCCTCTGCCTCTTTCAGAAGAGCTGTTATTGCTTGTTCTGCTATGTACCTTTGGATTACTTCATCTTTATTCGCTGCCATTGGTTTTCCTTTGCCTCATTTTTATTAGCGCATAGCACTATGAACTGTATCTGTATTGCGTTCAATCCGGACCTTTGGCTATCCTGTATCTTACACATAAGCCAGCATACACAGCGGGCCCTCCCTTCGGTTGGCCCGCTGTGTGCTGGGTCAGGGGCTACCGCCCCCGACACCCCCGTTGCCACCTGGCAACGCCGACCATGCTGGTCGCCATTGCCAGGCGGCTATGAACGGAGATGATGCAGATGGAACACATACACGGTGCCGACTGGGAAACTTGCCTCGATCTACTGAATCGTTGGGACGTCGAAGGTGGCTCTTGTTTAGCTGGGCTGACGGTCGTGCGGCGTAACGAGCTGTTAGAGCCTGCTGTTCGCACCCTTTGGAGTGACCGTCAGCCAGGTGTTTGGCTAACCGGGCGAGGAGCCTACCGTACGTATCGTGAGGCGATGGGTGTTTGCGGCGAATTATGCGATGCCCTTCAAGCCCGCTATGAGGGTTATCGCGCTGAGCAGGCCGCTATCCGTGGTGATGATGCCTTTCGTCCCCAGCGTTCATATGCGATTGGACAAGCGGTACCCGTGGGCATTTGGGGTTCTACAGAGTCAGACCCCTGCTACCTGATTGATCTGATGGAAGATGGCGTTACCGTCATTGAGCCGCATGTACCACAGAGCCGTATTTCTCACGTGGTGGACGCCTGGCTGGCAGGCGATGATAGGCCGTGGGAAACGTCAGGTGAAAGTACCGGCAATGGTCAGCCGCCTGTACTGCAGCCGAGAGGCCCAAAAGGCCCTGGGTTTTAATATGGCTGACATCTACCGCGAAAAAATCATTAAAGTGCGCGTTACTGACAAGGAATACGCCGCTTTAAAGGCACGTAGCGACAAGCCGCGCCTCGCAGAATGGATGCGCGAAACCTGCCTCGACACCAGTGGTCAACGAAAACCACGTTCTCAGCCGCGTAGCACCGTTGATCCAGCCCTGTTACGTCAGCTAGCCGGCATTGGAAACAACCTCAACCAGATAGCGCGGCGGGTGAACAGCGGCCAGTGGGGGCCGTTAGAGCGAGTGCACGTGATGACCGCCCTTGCCGCTGTTGAGCGTCAGCTCGCCGCGCTCAAGCCTGAACATCATGATCGTTAAGTTTACCCCCCGTGGTACAGGCCGTGGCTCGGGTCCGGTGGGCTACCTCCTGGGTCAGAACCGTGACCGTGAAGGGGCTGAGCTGCTGCGTGGTGATCCTGACCAAACTGAAGCGCTGATCGACGCTAGCAACTACGCCAAACGCTATACCTCGGGCGTTTTATCGTTCCAAGAGCCTGTCCTGGACGCCGCAACGAAGGCCAGGATCATGGAAACGTTCGAGCAGGC
>PYVG01000067.1 GCA_003030745.1 Pseudidiomarina aestuarii
CGGCGCTTACTTATCTAAGGATGAGAATTTGCCGAAAACAGCAGGTTGGGTTGCTGGGGTCGACAGCGCGGTCGCGTTACTTGCTGGGATGCTGATTTTACCTGCAATGTTCGCAGCGCAAGACATGGGCGTCACCATCTACTCCGAGACTGGCGAACTGTTGTCGGCCGATACACTAGTCTTTACCGTGCTGCCTGCCATGTTTGATTCCATGGGTCCCATTGGCAACTGGATCGCTGTCGCCTTCTTCGTTTTTATGGTGATTGCCGCCATTACCTCTTCGATTTCTATGCTCGAGGCACCGGTGAACACTATTCGTGAAGAACTCAGTATTGAACGTGCGACTGCGGCGCGCGTATTGGGTCTCGTGATCACCGGCATCGCAGCAACGATCATTTATCATTTTGATGCGCTGTTCGGTTTGGTGATTACCGTAACGACCGTGTATATGCAGCCGCTGATGGCGATCATTTTTGGTTTCTTTCTCACCTGGATTTTGCGTCAGCATCTGCTCTTAAAAGCACTGCAAGGTGGCGCACCGAATATCGAGAAGACGTGGTTTTGGAAGCTCTGGCCGGGCTACGTGAAATTTGTCTGTCCGATGTTGATATTACTGGTTATTTTCGTCTAAACAGGGATTCAGCGAGCTTAAAAGCAAGACAAAAAAAAGCTCGGGACGAATCCAGGATGTCCCGAGCTCAGGGGAATGGCTCAAGGGATTGAGCCGTGCGCTAACTCGATATAAGTCGAGGGTAAGATCAAGTGTAGACAATAAATAATTTATTGCTAACCATTTGCACGTTTTTTGTGCATTTTTATCGAGCGCGCTGAAATAACTGGTAAAAATTAGCCGTTGTTTGCTCGGCAACAGCCTCTACCGAGATACCCTTAACCTCAGCCACACAGCGTGCTACATCAGCGACATAAGCCGGTTGATTTTGTTTGCCTCGATGCGGCACGGGCGCCAACCATGGGCTATCCGTTTCAATCAGTAGTTGAGTCAATGGAATCGCTTCAATGACAGAACGCAATTCATCCGCATTACGAAAACTGGCGATACCGGAAATCGAAATGTAGAAACCCAAATCAGCAATCGCGGCCTCAGCCATGGCTAACGACTCGGTAAAGCAATGCAGCACGCCACCGCACTTCTGTGCCTGCCCTTCGCGTAACATAGACAATGTATCTTCACGCGCGTCACGAGTGTGAATGATCAGCGGTTTGTCCAACTCCACGGCAAGATCGATATGTTCGGCAAAGCTGCGTTGCTGAATCGCCTTCGACTCTTTGTCGTAGTAATAATCGAGACCCGTCTCACCAATGGCGACTACGTCTGGCAGGCTCGCGTACTCTCTGAGTTGTTCGCTGGCGTAGGGATTTTTGGCAACGTATAAAGGATGAGCTCCGCAGGAAATATTGATTTGCGGATAATTGCGCGTTAATTCACGCATCTGCGGAAAATCTTCCAACGTCACACCAATGCACAACATGCGTTCAACTTGCGCGGCCTCAGCATTGCGCAAGACTTGGCTGAATTGCCCATCAAATTCGGTTAAATCAAGTTTATCTAGATGACAATGTGAATCGACAAACACAACGACTCCAATTTGAAGAGAAAAGAATGGCGAACTACATGGTGGCGGTTGGCAAGCCCGACTCACCTAAATGGCCGAGCAAGGTTTCAATGCGATTTCTTAAATGCGATTTATCATCGATAAATTGTACGCCCACACCTTGCTGATCGGTTCGACCAGGGCGAGACGGTGCTAACCAGACCACCTTGCCGCGAACTAACGTATCCTCTTGGTCACGCGGTAGGCGCAGCACTAGCTTCATCTCATCGCCTAAGGTATAGGGATCTTCCGTTACAATAAACAAAGCGCCGCCTTTAATAAACGGCATGTACAAGCGTCGTAATTGTTCTTCCGACTCTATCATGATGCGCTTGGTACTCATCCTATCTGCCACTCCGCCCACAAATCTTGTAATAACAATACACCATTTAAGCCACTTTGCTCAGTAGTCCATCGGCGAATAGCATAACATGTTTGCAGCCAATCGTTGAGTTGCTGCTGGTTCAAATGACGCATCTGCAGTTGCCGCCGCAGCTCACTTTGCTGGTCAGGATGTTGCAACTGCACCTGCGGTAATTGCAGGTAGATACGCACTAATTCCTGAATAAAGTATTCGCTGGCGGT
>PYVG01000068.1 GCA_003030745.1 Pseudidiomarina aestuarii
GAGCCTTTGCCCCTTTTTTACGTCCCCTTAGAGACTGAACTTGTGAAAAACCTGCTTGAGTAAGGTTTTGATGAGTCCATTTGGCCACGCTTTTTGCGGTAGCACGCACCTCACTATCTGGTAACGGTGCCTCAAAGGTGTTGTAGGCGCGTGCGCGCTCCAGCACAGCAACGTGCCAGCGTTCGTACTCTGGCCACCCCTGCCGTATCGCCCTGTACGCCCATCTGCGGAGTTTTTCGAAGAGGGTATGGTTACGCCCTAGTCCATAGTCTGGAAGCCGCCTACGGCGGTCGTTGAAGCTACTGAGGTCTAACCAGCTCGCTAGGTCGCCTAGCTCGTACAGTCGTGGCTCCCATTCCGTCACACGCCAGAAGGCGTTGAGCGGATTTTTGCAGATAAGACCGGAGTAGCCTGCGTCAGCATCGAGAACGTCACGTAGGGCACAGTCGATGGCAGCGGCGTAGCGTAACGGGCCTGGTTTGCCGTCTGGAGCGGTTCTCACGGGCACTTCTAGGCCGTAAATCAGGTGAGCATGGCCATTGGCGGGGTTCTGGGCAACGATCGTTGGCGGTGGTGCACCGCGGTCGTACCAATCGAGTACGGCTCCGCTGCGGTCAACGTCATAAACCAGCCAATAGCGGTGTGTGGGGCCGTTGGGCTGGATATAACGCGCCGGAAGCGCTTTTTGCACGTCGCGAATGCGTAAACCCGTGCTGAAATCGTCAGTATGGTAGGGCTTCCGAGGGAGCCGTTTACCAAAGAGGGTCAAATTTGTGGAGTGGGTGCCTTGGCAATCCGGTGCGGGCTGGGTCACAATATCCTCACGTTCTACGTGCGCCCTCATCCCGTTTCTCCGCCAAGATTCCCGGGTTGGGGGCGTTCTCTTTTTATCGGCGCATACCGTAATCGTTGTCGTAATCGTTATCCCGATCACGTGGCCGTCGTTCCTGCTGTTTTACCGCTTCATGCCCCCTGGCGTCCAGCGCGAAACGCTCTCGCTCAAGTCGTCGACCTGCCTGCTCAAGTTCACTAACTGACGTCGTAACGCCTGGTTGTCGCGTTGTGTGGCCTCGAACATGGTCTGCAAACTCTCGTAGGCGCGTTGCCACTCCTGCTGCTGTGCTGCGTAGTCGCTCTGTAAGTCCTCGAAGGCGCGCAATAGCTCCCGCTCCAGCTCGGTCATCTAGTAATTCTCCAGTATCCGGTAGCCGCCCTCGTAGGCGGGTGCACTCTCGTCGATCTGGGCGCACAGTCTGCGGCTGTCGCCACAGTAACTCAGCTGGATCTGGCTGCCTTCCTGAGCGAGCCGCTCCAGCGTCGTAGTCTGGTTGGCTATTTGTTCGAGCTGGTGACTGATGTACCAGCTCATCCCGCTGATCGCTCCTATCGCCAGAATGAGCATGGCCATCACGGGAATGGCGACCGCCATCCAGCTCCGCAACGCGGTCTGTTTCAAGCGTTGGCTCTGGGCGTGGATGGCGGCGTTGGTTCTCTTCTCGCTTTCGCTCAATGCCTGTAGCAAGGCGTTCTCGTGCCTCTCGAAGGCGTTCTTGACGGCCTTCTCGGTATGCTCGGCTTGCTCTTTCGACCTCTGCTCGAAGGCCGACGCCATTTTCAAAATCTCGCTCATACAGCGTTCCTCGTAGCCGTAGCGGCTTACCACCATCGGGGGCGGCAATGCTTAGGCTGGTTTTCGTTTGGCGTGTGACCTCAAATCCAGCGCCCTCAAGCGCGGCGACTACGTCGCTTCGGCTGTTGATCTCGCCGCGCTCTGCCAACTGCAGCAGGCCGTCTGTGAGCTTGCGCTGGGCTTCTACGCGGTCACGGGGCAGGTTGGCAGGGTAAGTCAAAGCGCGCTGGTTGGCGGGATCGTTGGGGTCATGCAACCCATAGGTGTCGTTGGTCAGCGTCTTCCAGGCATCGATGCGCGGCCGATCCGCCTTGTCGTAGTAGGGCTGTAGGCGCCGTCCAGAGGTGAGCTCAACGTTCGGTACCACGAAATTCAGCTCTAGGCGGCCTTTATCGCGGTGTTCGACACATAAACAGTCGTACTGGTCGGCATCCAGACCTGGCAGCAGCGCCTGCTCGAGCGTTTCCATGCTCCTGGCCTTCGCTGCGGCGTCCAGGCCAGGCTCTTGGA
>PYVG01000069.1 GCA_003030745.1 Pseudidiomarina aestuarii
TGATAATGCTCTCTATTTGGCTCACGGTTCTGGTTGCGGTTGGCTATATTGCTATTCTTTATACCATTGCCTACCGCGGTGACCGACGCCCGGCCAATCAAGTCAAACCCTATCGTTATGCGCTTGCGCAAGGCATTCATTGCACCACCTGGGCCTTCTACGGCACTATTACGCAGTCGGCTTATTACGGTTGGGCCATGGCGCCAACCTATGTTGGTGCCATCATTGTTTTTATCTTCCTGCATTCGCTGCAAATGCGGCTATTGCACGCCTGTAAGCAACAAAACCTGACTTCCATTGCTGACATGATCGGCAGTCGCTACGGTAAGAATGCGACACTATCTGTCGTGGTCGCGTTGATAGCGCTTGTGGGTATTGTTCCCTACATTGCACTGCAGCTGCGAGCAGTAACCGGCAGTTTTGCCATGGTGACTGGGTTTGGTTCCCAGCCACTGCCGTGGTTCGGTGACGTTGCCGCGTTGGTTGCGTTGGCCATGATGGGCTTTGCGATTTTGTTCGGGACTCGGCGGTTGAGTCTCGCTGAACAGCACAATGGTTTAATGGACGCTGTTGCCTTTGAATCAGTCGTTAAGCTTGGCGCGTTTATGGCGGTCGGTATCTTCGTGACCTACGGGCTATTCGATGGCATTGGCGACTTGTTTGTGCAAGCCGCTCAAGAACCCCGCGTTGCGGAAGTTATGGCTGGGTTGCCGAGTGGCGATTTTGTGTATGTGACGCATATTCTCCTCGGCGCAATCTCAATGTTCGTGTTGCCGCGACAATTCCACGTATCATATATAGAGAATAACGATCCCGAAGAGTTACGGACGGCGCGTTGGGCTTTTCCGCTGTATTTATTTGCGATTAACTTCTTTATCCTCCCGATTGCCCTAGCGGGCTTGATTCTGGTGCCTGAGGCAGCCCGTAGCGATACCTTTATGCTGAGCCTACTGTTGCATGCTGAACAACCATTGATGACGCTGGTGGCATTTATCGGTGGCCTTGCGTCCGCAACGAGTATGGTGATTATTGCAACTCTGGCACTGAGTATCATGATGTCGAATGACGTGATCATGCCACTGTGGTTGCGCCTTACCGATCAACGGCTGCGAAAATTCACCTTTAGTCCGGCACGGATTCTCGGTATTCGTCGCTCTACAATCATTGTGATTATTGGGCTGTCATTCGGCTTTCATAAGCTGACCGAAGCCAATATGCCGTTGGTGAATGCAGGCTTACTGTCACTTGCACTGCTGGCTCAGTTGGCGCCAGCTATGTTGGGCGGCTTAATCTGGTCGCGTGCCAACAAAGCCGGCGCTGCAGCTGGGATTATCATTGGCACAACCTTGTGGGTGATTTATCTCCTCACGCCTGCCATTCATAGCCAACGAGAGCTTACTGACGTGGCTATGAGTCAGGGTATATTGCTGAGCTTAGGCTGCAATATTGCCCTCTTTATTTTGGGCTCGTTACTGTTTCGCAGTGATTCGGTAGAAAAGCGGCAAACGAAATTGTTTGTCGACCCTACCGGCGGGCATCCAGAGTTGTATCAGCATCAACCCATTAACTGGGGCCGGCTGCGCCAAGTACTGGCTCGGTTTTTTGATACGGTGGAACTGGACCGCTTAGCGGAACGATTACAAATTGATCTCAATAGCGCGCCACCCGATGATTTTGTGCCCGCTCCCATACTCGCACGAGTGGAACGCGAACTGGCAGCAGTGATTGGTAGTGCTGCCAGTCGAATTTTACTCGATGCAATTACCCAGCAACCGGGCGTACCTATTTCGCAAGTGGTGACTTGGGCGACGCAAGCATCGCAGCTCTACAAATTCAATCGCGAACTCTTACAAGCATCGGTCGAGAATATTCCACAGGGCATCAGCGTGGTCGACCAAGAGCTTCGTTTAGTGGCATGGAACCGCCGCTACTTGGAAGTATTCCATTACCCACCAGGTTTTGTGCAAGCGGGCATGCCCGTTGCTGAGTTGCTGCGCTATAACGCGAGAAGAGGTTTGCTTGGCGATGGTGTAAACGCTGATATTGACGCCGAAATTGAGAAACGTTTGCCGTACTTG
>PYVG01000006.1 GCA_003030745.1 Pseudidiomarina aestuarii
CATCTAACACCTTGTGCTTGTTGGGGCCAATTTGGGGCCAGTAAACTGTACATTACCCATCCCTATAATAATAAAACTCTGGTTCGCCTGCTTCTTTTAACATCATTGAATAAGCAGATTGACAGCCAGTTGCATTGTCAATAACCTCTCAAATTACACCGTCAACCACGTTGCTGTATGCTCTAGGAGACAATAATGCCTGTTAGAAAAGCTACGCCAGAAGAAACCGCCGAACTGTTTGGAAAAGTCTTGATCGTTGTGGGGCAAAAGAAGCCAGTTCAGAGAAAAAAGAAGCCCTCTGAAAAGTAACACTGATCATTCTAACCGCGCAGCCGCCCCGCTCGTTTTGCGCATAGATTATTTTAAATTTATCGAGGGCTGTCTCTAATTTGTGCTCATAGTACCCGGGGGTAAATACCCCGGGGTACGGCATAAAAATATTTCCCTGCATGATAGATATCCCCAGCGCAGATATTTTTTAACCAAATTCAGTTTTGACACGATATTAGGTGTCGCGATCTAGGTCTAATCTCACAGATAATGACTTTATAATTGACCATGGCATAATCAATGTCATTAGGGAAAACAAAATATTAACAGGGCTCCGAGATGAACACCGAAAATTATTCGCAAACCGCTTCCTTTATCTGGTCGGTGGCGGACCTGCTACGCGGCCACTTCAAGCAATCTCAATATGGGCGGGTGATATTGCCCTTCACCCTTTTACGGCGCCTAGAGTGCGTATTGGCGCCCAACAAGCACAAGGTGTTAGATGCTGCAAAACAACACCAAAACAAGCCTGACGCTACGCGCGAGTTACTACTACTGAAAGAATCCGGCCATCAGTTTTACAATGCTTCTCCGTTATCGCTGGCAACCTTGTCAGATACTCAAACCGCGGAAGATCTCATTTCGTATGTTCAGTCGTTCAGCAAATCCGCGCGTGAGATATTCGAACACTTCAATTTCGAAGAGTTTGTGCTGAAACTTGCTGAAGCGGACCTCCTTTATCAGGTCACGCAGCAGTTTGGCTCGAAGATTGATTTATCGACTGACAAAATTTCGAACTATGGCATGGGCCTTATTTTCGAAGAGCTCATTCGTAAATTCGCTGAAAGCTCTAATGAGACCGCCGGTGAGCACTTTACCCCGCGTGATTGCGTGCATGCCGCTACCTCGTTATTGATGACCGGTCAGGAAGAAGTGCTATCGCCCAACAGCATCATTACCATTTACGATCCAACAGCCGGCACCGGCGGCTTTCTGTCTGAATCCGAAGAGTACATTCAGTCCATCAGCGACAAAGTCACCGTCAGGCTGTTCGGTCAGGAGCTTAATCCAGAGTCATATGCCATCTGCATGGCCGACATGATGATCAAAGGCCAGCAGGTTGAAAACATCAAACTCGGCAACACCTTATCGAACGACCAACTGGCGCATGAAAAATTCAAATACATGCTGGCAAACCCACCGTTTGGAGTCGACTGGAAAGCCTCGCAGCGCGTTGTAAACGACGAGCACAAGGTAAAAGGCTTCGATGGTCGCTTTGGACCCGGCTTACCACGGGTATCCGACGGCTCATTGCTGTTTTTACTGCACTTAGTTAGCAAAATGCGTGATCCACGTGAAGGCGGCTCTCGTATCGGCATTGTCTTGAACGGCAGTCCATTATTTACCGGCTCTGCGGGCAGTGGCGAGTCTGAGATCCGTCGTTACCTGCTGCAAAACGATTTAGTCGAAGCTATCGTTGCCCTACCTACCGACATGTTCTTCAATACCGGTATCAGTACCTATATCTGGATCTTGTCCAACGACAAACAGCCAGAGCGTAAAGGCAAACTGCAACTGATTGACGGCAGTGAAGCTTTCGCAAAGATGCGTAAATCGCTCGGCAGTAAACGCAAGTACCTCACCGAAGAAAACATCAACGAACTGGTGCGTTTATACGGTGCCATGGATGAAACCAAAAACAGCAAAGTATTCCCGAATGAAGCTTTTGGTTATCGCCGCATCACTATAGAACGCCCGTTGCGGCTAAATTTCCAGGCCAGTGAAGAGCGTGTCGCCCAGTTAGATGACGAAAAAGCACTGCAAAAGCTTAAAGTCGAAGATTTTGACCAACTGAAACAGGCCATTCAGCGCATTGAAGCTGACACCCTGTTCACAAATCGTGATGACTTTACAAAAGCACTGAACGCCGAACTCAAAGCAGGTGACGTAAAACTAACCGCCGCACAACTAATAGCCGTGCTCAATGCATTAAGCGAGCGCGACAGCGACGCTGATGTCTGTACCGACAAAAAAGGTAATGTAGAAGCCGACTCCGGCTTACGCGACTACGAGAACGTGCCGCTTACAGAAGATATCTACGAATACTTTGAACGTGAAGTTAAACCACACGTGCCTGATGCCTGGATAGACGAAAGCAAGCGAGACGAACAAGATGGCGAAGTCGGTATCGTTGGCTTTGAAATTCCGTTCAACCGACACTTTTACGTGTTCGAACCTCCTCGCCCGCTCAAGGAAATCGACGCAGACCTCAAACAATGCACGGATAAGATCAAGCAGATGATTGAGGAGTTGTCGGCGTGAGTATTCCAGATTACCAAAGTATTTTGCTTCCCTTACTTAAAATGGTCTCAGACGAGCAAACTCACACTTTACGTTCACTCTATGAGCGGTTAAGTGATGAGTTTGGTTTAAGTCACGAAGAGCGTTCTGAGCTGCTTCCCAGTGGTAACCAGTCAATTATTGAGAACCGCATCGGCTGGGCAAAAACCTACCTTAAAAAATCAGGTCTGCTTGAATACCCTAAACGCGGCCATGTGCAAATAACAAAGCGCGGACTCGACCTTCTACAACAAGGCTACGCTGAGCTTAAAGCACGTGACCTTCGTCAATTTGATGAGTTTCAGGAGTTTACTAACCAAACATCTGAGTTACACGGCGAGGCAAACCCTGCCGAAGAAGTAGCATTAGAAGAAGCAACGCCCACAGAGGCTATTGAAGCAGCCTACCAGCGGTTAAGAGATGAATTAGCCTCAGAGATAATGGCCCAAATTAAAGACTCATCTCCTATCTTCTTTGAGCGTTTGGTCGTCGACTTAATGATAAAGATGGGATACGGCGGCTCACGAAAGGAAGCCGGAGAAGCGACGCGACCAAGTGCAGACGGAGGTATTGATGGAATTATTCGGGAAGATCGTCTGGGGCTAGATACCATCTATCTACAAGCAAAGCGCTGGGATAACGTTGTCGGTCGACCAGAAATCCAGAAGTTCGCCGGAGCCCTTCAGGGCGAGCGAGCTAAAAAAGGCGTATTTATAACGACATCATCGTTTAGCCGCGAAGCCAAAGAGTATGTAAATAACGTCGATAGCAAAATTGTTTTAATTGACGGTGAGCGCTTAACCGGCTTTATGATTGATTTTGGTGTGGGTGTTTCGACTCGTCAGGTGTTTGAGGTCAAGCAGCTCGATTCAGACTACTTTACTGAGTAATAGGAAAGGATAAGAAATGGAAGACAACAAGGAGTTAGGCCATTCACCTTTTCGTGATATACCTGATGAATGGAAGTTGGTTCCCGTCAAATATATAGCTCCATTGAGGACTGAGAAGAGTCCAATTACCGGGACATCGATTTCCCTTGAGCAGATACAGAGTGGAACTGGGCGTTTACTGAACACCTCCGAAACAGTTGCTGGTGACGGAGTGTTATTTCAAAACGGAGATATTCTATTTGGTAAGTTACGGCCCTATTTAGCTAAGGTTTATAAGGCCGAAAGTGTTGGTCATGCGTTTGGCGACATAATAGTTTTTGCTCCAAGCGCTGTTGTATCCGAGTTTCTGTTCTTCGTGCTGATCAGTCACGAGTTCATAAAAGAAGTAGACCACTCAACTTACGGCACAAAAATGCCAAGAGCCAATCCCGAATTTATATGTTCGATACGAGTTCCTATTCCTTCATTAGACGAACAAAAGTCAATAAGTGCATTTTTACATTATGAGTTAGCAAAAATTGATGCGTTGATTAACGAGCAAAAGCGACTGATTGAGTTGCTCAAAGAAAAGCGCCAAGCGGTCATAAGCCATGGGGTTACCAAAGGACTTAACCCCGACGCACCGATGAAAGACTCAGGTGTTGAGTGGCTTGGGGAAGTGCCTGAGCATTGGGAATTAAGAAAGGTAAAACGCCTTTTTAGACTAAAAGCCGAGCCAGCTCCTCCTGACAACGATCACGAGCTTTTGTCAGTCTATACGGATATAGGTGTAAAACCACGAAAGGAACTCGAGCAAAAAGGAAATAAAGCTTCTACGACAGACGGCTATTGGATGGTTAAAAAAGGAGATCTCATCGTAAACAAACTACTCGCATGGATGGGAGCAGTTGGTATGTCTGACTACGATGGAGTAACAAGTCCTGCGTACGATGTACTTGAGCAAATTGAGACGCTGGAGCCCTATTTTTATCATTTATTATTCAGAAATAAACAAACTCAGAACGAGTTTAAAAGATGGTCACGCGGAATCATGGAAATGAGGTTACGTTTATACTTCGATCAGTTGGGTCAAATTTACGTTCCATTTCCTCCGTTAAAAGAACAGCGAGAAATAGTACAACGCATCCAGATGATTGAAAGCACGTATTCGGCATTAACCATCGAAGCTGAGAAGCAAGTGAAACTGCTAACTGAGCGCCACTCAGCGCTAATCTCAGCAGCCGTTACCGGCAAAATTGATGTGAGTGACTGGCAACCGCCTGCAGGTTCCGATAAAGTGGATTCAAACGCGTCAGTGCAAACGGAGAGGCATTATGGCTGACATCAAAGAGCGTCAGTTTCAGACGGACATATTGAACAGCCTGGAAAATGATGGCTGGTTAATTGGCTCAGCAGCTAATTACGATAAAGCCAACGCGGTGTATACCGAAGACTTAATCGGCTTTGTAAAAGACGCCTACCCTGACCGTTGGGAGCGCTTTTGTAAATCTAACCCCGGTGACCCGGAAAAGCTGTTAGTCCACACCGCCGTCAAAGGCATGACCCGCGACGGCGCACTTCATGTGTTGCGTCACGGCTTTAAAGCCATTGGCGGCACCATCAAAGTCTGCGCCTTTCGCCCCGACCATGGCATGAACCCCGATACCGAGCGCCGCTATCAGGCCAATCGTTTGCGCGTCGTTGAGGAAGTCTCCTATTCGCCCCATGCTCGTGAAGGCGACTATAACCCACGCATTGACTTGGTGTTTTTTGTTAACGGCATTCCAACCGCGACCATGGAGCTTAAAAGCGAGTTTAAGCAAACCGTTGAACACGCCAAGCGTCAGTATAAATTCGACCGACCGGTAAATGATCCGGTCACCCGTAAACCTGAGCCGCTATTAACGTTCAAGCGCGGTGCTTTGGTACATTTTGCAGTCAGTCAGGACGAAGTGGCCATGACAACCAAGTTAGCGGGTAAGGACACCTTCTTCCTACCGTTTAACTTAGGCAAAGAAGACGGTGGTGCTGGTAACCCGCAATCAGCATCCGAGAGCAGCTACGCCACCAGTTACCTTTGGGAGCGGTTGTTTAACAAAGACGCCTGGCTAAAAGTCATTGGTCGTTTTATGCACCTGGAAGTTGAGAATAAAGAAAACTTCGACGGGCGCACACAGAAAAAAGAAACGCTGATATTTCCCCGCTACCATCAGTGGGACGTGGTGAATCAGCTTATCAATACCACGCGCCGTGAAGGCCCCGGCGGTAAGTACCTTATTCAGCATAGTGCAGGTTCGGGTAAATCCAATTCAATTGCCTGGACAGCTCATCAGCTATCATCGCTATACGCTGACGACGGCTCTAAGCTGTTTAACTCTATTGTGGTGGTAACCGACCGCACCGTACTCGACTCGCAGCTACAAAACACCATTCGGCAGTTTGAACACGCCGTCGGTGTCGTGCGCGCCATTACCCGCGATGTCGGCAATAAGAGTAAGTCTGAGCAACTGGCGGAAGCGCTACAGGAGCAGGTACGGATTATTGTTGTAACCATCCAGACCTTCCCGGCATTGTACGATGCCATTGATAAGTACCCTGCTCTGCAAGCCGGCAAGTACGCGATCATTGCGGATGAAGCCCATTCGTCACAAACAGGTGCATCTGCCAGTAAGCTAAAAGCACTGTTAGGCTCTGACCGTCCTGAAGGCGACGATATCAGTGCCGCGGATCTATTAGATACAGCAGTGCAGGCGCGGATGCCGAACGAGCGTATTAGCTACTATGCCTTTACCGCCACACCAAAGGGCAAAACGCTGGAATTGTTCGGTCGTCCAAATGACCCGCACTCACCGATTAGCGATGACAATAAGCCTAAAGCGTTTCACGTGTATTCCATGCGTCAGGCCATTGAAGAAGGCTTTATCCTGGACGTTTTAAGAAACTACACCACCTACGCCACGGCCTGGAAGATTGCTCACCCCGAGGGGGAAGACAAAGAAGTCGACAGTAAAAAGGCGCGCATTAAACTGGCTAAATGGGTACGGCTGCACCCCTACAACATCAACCAGCGCGTTGAAATCATCGTCGAGCATTTTCGTGAAAACGTCCGTCACTTGCTGAACGGCCAGGCAAAAGCCATGGTGGTCACTGCAAGCCGCCAGGAAGCGGTACGTTATCAGTTAGCGATGACCGGTTACATTGTCGAAAAAGGCTATCAGGACGTGCATGCGTTGGTGGCTTTCTCCGGGGAGGTTCCGGCGGATGATTACATTCCGGAGAGCGTGACCGAGTACGACAAAAAATTAAACCCAGGCTTGAATGGTCGCAAGCACGATAAAGCGCTCGACTCCGACGACTTTAACGTGATGATTGTTGCCAATAAGTACCAGACCGGCTTTGACCAGCCCAAGCTGTGTGCGATGTACGTTGATAAGAAGCTACAGGGCGTTGAGTGCGTGCAGACGCTGTCGCGTCTAAACCGGACCTTTCCGGGTAAAGACCAGACCTTCATTCTCGACTTCTTTAACAGCGAAGAGGATGTTCTGGAGTCGTTTAAGCCCTACTACACCACCGCAGAGCTTGACTCTGTTACCGACCCACACATTCTGTTCGACATAATGAGTAAGCTCGATGAAGAGCATATTTACGAATGGTCGGAAGTAGAAAAATTTGCCGAGGCGTTTTTCGACCCGAATGCACCAGCATCCAAGCTGGGCTATTACTGTAAGCCAGCGAAAGAGCGATTCATGGCTCGTTATAAACATACTATTGAAACTTTAAAACAAGCCAAAAACATGCTGAATCAGGCAACGTTAAACGATGATAAAATCAGCATTCATAAAGCCGATGACTCGGTAAGAGCTGCGGGAGAGATGGTCGACCAACTCGACCTGTTCAAAAAGAATTTAAACAGTTACGTGCGGATGTACGAGTTTTTATCTCAGATAACGCCATACAATGACCATGAGCTCGAGTCATTGTGCGTGTATGCTAAGCACCTGCTTCCATTATTGCGCGCAGATCGGCTTGATGACGAAGACGATATCGACTTGTCAGGTTTAACTTTGACTCATTACCGCACAACCAAACGAGCTGAAAAGGAACTAAAACTCGGTGAAGAAGATGGTGGTTATCTACGCCCGATAAAAGGGGTTGGAACAGGCAAGCCTTATGACCCCGAGAAGAGGAAACTTCAGGAAATCATTGATGCGCTGAATGATTTATTTGGTGCCGAAGTTGGTGACGAGCACAAGCTCCGCTTCGCCGAGGGCATTGCCGGTCGTTTACGTGAAGACGACGAAGTTATGGCTCAGGTTTGTAGGCATTCCAAAAAAGAAGTTATGCACGGCCTGCTACCACAACGTCTTTTAGAACATGTTGTGGATTCGATGGAAGATCACGAAAAACTGTCGACGGAAGTATTAGAGAACCCGATAACCCGGGAACAATTTAGTAAGCTAATCTTACAACTCCTTTTAGATAAGGCGAGTTAAGATTCAAAGAGCAGACGATGAAGAAGCCGCGTGATAAACACCGCCAATATATTGTAAGACTGAATCTGCGCCGCCGACAGACAAAAAGACCCAATCGCAGGGGCTATTCACGAGATATTCACTCGCCTCACTCAAGATCGGCAAAAAAGCAAGTACTTCGAAAAATCGATGAATTTCGAGCGCTAAACGTAGAGGTCGTTCAACCGAACAAACGATCTGTCGAAATTTGGTTGCCTGAGACGATGAATTTTTCGCGTCAGTATGAGATCACAACTTCCTACATAAAAGCTATTCGATATTTTGTAGAACGCACACGTGTCAAAGGCTACAAAGTAACACTAAGAAGTGTAAGGTTCGATCGATTGAAAAAGGTTTCAAGTTCTGCAGCTCTAGTTTTAACTTCAGAAATATCCCGATGGGACGATAAAGTCAGTAATACACTCTCGCCAGACCTGTCTAAATGGTCTCCCGAAATTGTACGGCAATTTCAAGAGCTTGGATATTTTAAATTGTTCTCTCAATCTCCAAAACTTCCCGAGTATGAGAAACTACCCTCTGTAAACCTTCTCCCATATATAAAAGGGACATGCGGAGATCATGCTAAATCTAGATTATTGAAATCGGGTATACAACAGCTTCTTGGTAGAGACATTCAAAAGTGGACGTTCCTTCACAGTGGATTGGGGGAGGCTATTACTAACGTTTCTCACCATGCATATCCGACTCCACAATATGATAACGAACCGAAAAATTGGTACCTGACGGCTTCCTTTGATAAGAATAAAAGAGAGCTTAAGGTCTCATTCTACGATCAAGGTATTGGGATTCCGAATACACTTCCGTCATCTACAATGAACGAATATGTTCTAAAATATCTTAGAAGGCTTAAACTGGGCAGACATGATGCCATAATGATCAGAGCAGCTCTTGCATATGGACGGAGTCGCACCCATGAAGAGGATAGAGGTAAGGGACTCCAGGATATGCTAAACTTTATCCGTCAAGTTGGTAACGGATATTTGTCAATTATCAGCGTTAAAGGCCTGTGTAAAGTGGATATCGAACAAATGAAGGAGTCAGTAAAAACCCACCGATTCGAGAATGCTCTACCTGGTACGCTGATAATTTGGAGCGTTGCCATCCCTTAATTGTAGGAAAAAATATGAAGTACAACGTAGGTATAGAGTTTTCCCCAGACCCCGCGGGTCGGTTCTACACCGATGGCGATGCCAGCGGAGAACAGTTCCGTGAAGAGGTGTTGTTAGACAAACTCAAAAAGATAAATATCAATGAAAAATTGATTATTGTTCTTGATGATGGCATCGAAAGCTATGGCTCATCATTTTTATCCGAAGCGTTCGGTGGTCTCGTTAAGTATGGGTATTTCAGACCAAACTTTTTACTCGATACACTAAGGTTTGAATACTCCGACCCTGAGTTTAAATTTTTTGAAGATAGAATCAAAAAGTACATCACTGATTCGTCTTATGCTTCCAAGGAGTACGTGACTACCAAGGAGCCCTCTAGTGACAGTTGAATGGGTCCTAATAGGGGCGTTCGTTGGTGCTTTGTCTGCCTTTATTTTTAACTTTATCCTTTGGAAAATCTCTCAGAAATCATCAAAAAGAGACGCCACTCGAAAAATTTTGTTAGATACCTTAGAGGTGGCTCTAGAAGAAGCAGTTGAATACTGGTCTGGAAGCCTATCGCGTAATAGCTCCAAAAAAATATTATGCGAGGCGAAGTTAAAGCTTTTTGTTAAAGCACAAACAACTTTTATTGATAATTTTACTAGTGATTTTTCAAGTCGACTGACAGCCTCCAACAGGACGATGCTTGATAACTTCAAAATCGAAGCGTTTGAGCTTGTTACCGGAGGACAGTTCGAAAGTCCTGTATGTAAAGACCTGAATCGCTGCAAGCAAATCGCCTTAAAATACACCAAAGCCATCCTGATTATTAAACGTTGCTCCTAAGAACATACTTCAGTAAGAGTCCCCTTCATTTACTCTCTATCGATTCGCTTATCAGGATATATTCGAGCCTTCGCGAACGTCACCCAACAATCTACTTACTTGGTTTCGTCAATCTTTAGCCGGAAATTCAACCGGCTTTATATATTGGTGAGGTGGGTGAACTCTCAGTCTGTGACTGTAATCTTTCTATGAAAATGATCAGCAAATGATCTATTAGTTGAGATTAATTATCGTTCTATTAGCTATAGTCGATTGACGCTTTCGAACTTCTACAGATTAACTCTTTGCGTCTCTTTCCCCCTTTCTTTTTAATCACAAATTCAATTAAAGATATACTCTGAAATTATCCTACATATTGCCAGTTCAGAAGTTTAAATTTCCGTTTTTTCCGTATGAGATGTCTGATAAGTAAAACCTGCAAATAAAACGTTGAATCAGATAGGTAGCAGTAAATGATTGCGGTTAGTAAGAGTTACGGAAAACCGGAAACTATAAAAAATATCTCTGCTAGCTCCACTTGGTATACGATTGCTTATTCCGACCGTTGTTACGCCCAGTCGGAATAAGCGATCATTTTGCGGAATTACTCTTCGGCATTATCGATTGTTGAATCGAGATCGATGACGTAGAAACTTCGCTGCTTAGCACCAAAGTTTTTCGTCGAGGTCGATGCGAACTTCTTCTTGTTCACCTGTCGAAGCTTTCCGTCACGCATTTCTGATTGCACGACCAGACATCCAGCGTCTTTGAGTGCATTCAGAATTTGTGGTGCCGAGTACTCATTATCCAGAATCGCGCAAAGTGTCTCCGAATCAGGAATCAGATGATACGTTCCACAATCGCATTCAGCTGCAGTATCGGCATCGCCCTCCTCAAAATCCATACTTAAATGACTATTAAGATAGCTAAAAAATGCCTTTTCATCCTTCGGAAGACGGTAACCCAACTGCCCCGTCACGTTCTCTTGACACATCAAGGATGAAGGTAGCAACGATGGTGAAAACGGGTATGGAAATTGCTTCTGTTGATTCATGACTTTTGCACAGAAACGACGGAGAATGCGTTGTGACTCGGTATCTTCGATCGTTCCGCGTTGCTCGAAGTACCTCTTTGCCATGAATGACGCTGCGTTAAGCGCTTCATCTTTTGGCCAGCCGGTGATCCCGTATTCGGTTGCTAACTCTCCCGCTGCTGCCACTAGCGCAAAACGGTCGATAACTCGCAGCTGTTGCGAACCTAACGATCCAACCTTATCGGTTATTTCGCTCACGAAGCGCTTGGTATGGCTCTCAATCTTTCTTACTAGGCCCTCTTTATGCTCAACGAGCAACCTCAACCATTGAAGGCCCGCTGCTCCGTATAATCGGCATGTCTGCGCCTTAAGGTGTTCAATCATTTCTTTGTGATTATCATCAAACATGCTCGCATCGTGCACTACGCCAGTTTTGAAGACGATATCGATGTTGGGCAGTCGAACCTCGGTCCCTGCGTCGAAAGGCTTATTTTCCGCTTCAATAAACGCTTGAGTTGGCTTCTCTCCGGTCGAGAGAACCAGCGTTCGAAAGTTCCGTTTCGACTGGGCATCGCCATTTTTATTGGCTCTTCCTTTGCCCTGGTTGTTGCCGAGCATCATAATTGTGTCGATGAGCGCCTGAGCATTCCTGATCTGGCGCATGTCATCAAGTGGAAGCAACAGGTTGTTGTATCGCGCCAATGACACTTCGATACTGTTGTCAGTTTGCCGCCAGGTCTGAAGATACGTCGGGTGGAGTGAGGCGCCTCCACTGCTTGGCTTTCCGTATATGGACGCAGCGACTTGTAAGGCTGTCGATTTACCTTTGCTCGACGCTCCAAATAGGTGAAACCCACCGCCATCTTGACCAACGATTTCAAGTAACGGAGCAGCAAATGCCACCGATGCGCTGAAGGCTAGTACCGGATTACCGATACACGCGCAACCAACCTTTTCTCGCCAGTCGTCTAAACTGCCAGAGACGCACAGCGGAACCGCCTCTTCGTTGCTCGAGAAAATGACTTCGTCCTCACATTCTTGCGGTTTAAGGGTTTCGTCGGGGAGAACGAAACAAGCGTCAAACCAACCTACTTGGGATGTTGTATGCGCTATTTTGTTGGTTCTGAAGCCTCCCAAATATTTTGCGACGGCATTCTGTTCTCCAGGCGTGACTGATAGGCCATCGCTCTCTAGTCTCTTCACGAGATCTCGCGGTTCGTGGAGTAGGCTCCGATCGTAAACTCGCGTAACTAACTTGCCGCTGAGAGTGCGAAAACTCAATACAAACCCACCTTTGCCACTCTGGCGAGACTCGGTCCAAGCTTTTATGTAGCAGTGATTGCATATCTTGAGACGGAGAGTGCCGCCGTCGTCATTTTGCTTCAAGTCGCGATAAACCCCATCCTCTTCGATCTGGAATCCCGGAGAGTAAACCTTTGCGGGGTTCAACCAGCCAGAATCAGATGCTCGTTTAAAAAGCGAGCCTTCGGTGAGTTTGGCACCTGTATATCCCTTAGCGAAAGACTTCATGCGTTCGAGCTCATTTCCCGTGCTATTCGGGGCGTTTTGACACAATTCTTCGAAGAGCTCTTCGGACGCTTCCTCATTCGAGCTGCCCTGAAAGTTAGAGAAAACCGCCGCAAGCTCCTCAAAGGTAGCGTTATCGCTGCAATAGCCGGTTTCACTAATGAGGAACTTGGCTGCTGACTCCAGGCGTTTCAATAACCGACGACCAATCTCCCCCTGGTAATTGATACTATGATCAAAATTATCTTCAGGTACTAAATGACTCTCAAGTTCGGTTTTTTGATCAAAGTTACGTAAATCAACCCCACTAAAATCTAAAATCTCCTGGCGTGAGTAGCGAGTCTCATTAGCTCTCAATAATTTACTAACGAACCTGTTCTCGTTATTGCCGACTTTGGGAGTATGCACGAAACCTGGTACGCGCATGATTCGTGCTAAATCTTTAATTGACGCGTCTGGCTTCAAGTTACTGAACTTATTCTGCAAAGCTACCTGAAATTTGGTGAATTCCGCGAGTGAAATAGCATCGCTCGATTCCAGAAGCCAGTAGCAGTGATATTTACCTGGGCTTGTTTCAACAACAATCGATGGTGGTAAGCTCATTACGTCTATTGCCTCTAGCGAAATAGCGTCCGGTTGATCGAAGTCCAAGAACAGCGCGCTAACGCCGACAATGTGTTGGCTAGCCGGACCGCTGAATCGATTTTCTCTTGCATAGCTATATTCAACAGGGTTCACGGTCATGTAAACCGCAAACCCGCGATCGTTAAACGAGCTCAGAGTCTCGTAGAGAGATTCGCTGTGTTTGCCCGCTTCCCACTTCTTCGGCGGGAAAATTCTATTTAATGTCTTACCTTCTTTTTTAGATTCCCTCGGAGTAAGCATCCGAAAACAACGCGGCCCACTGGGGTTGAGTAAATCAATGAATACCCGCGCCTGCTCTTTAGGATCTAAATCTTTAGTTTGCATTGGAGTAGTAGATGTATTTTGCATGTCTTAGCCCTCCTTCTTTGCTTCGAGCCAAGCGTTCAGCTCTGACACCAGGTAGGCTACTCCGCGTTTACCCAGTTTGATGCGACGTGGAAAACTAGGGTCTGTTTGTTCAAGATCCCACAGCGTTGTCGGAGAAACTCCGATATAGCGAGGGACATTTACTCGACGGATGGTAACTGATTCTTTCAATTGATTAGCATTCATAAATAATCCTCAATTTTAAATGAAAGCCCGCGATACTGGTTGTATTCGCTGGGCTTTGAGGACTATCGGAGGGAGGTACCGACACTAAGACCAAAGTGTCGGTGTCGGGATTAAAAAATTTTAGACTTTAGATACCGTTCATATGTGCGAACTAATGTTCTCTTACTGTATTGCTTTGAACCAGATGAAAATTTCCCCAAACCCTCGACCATGATTCCATCGTCGAGAAGTTCCCCGTTCGTGTCCTCGAGCGTAACCTCGAGCTCGACCTCATCTAATCGTCGCGTCTTTGTCGATTTGGGTGTAATGACCTCACAGCCTCGTAAACTCAAAGTTTCACATTCAGCTAAGCTGCGGCACCATTCGTAAAATCCATTGGGTGATCGTTTTTTATTCGTGCGAATGTATTCGAAAACCAAGCGTGCTGGAGCATCAAACGCCCCGGCCCGGGTTGTATTTGTCTCCCGCTTCCGAATACTCAAGTCGCGATTACGCTCTTGTGCTTCTTCTAGGGCAGCGCGATTGACTCTAAACTCGAACTCTTCATCCGCCAATCTTCGAAAATTTGAATCAAGGCTGAGATTTATTCGTGCAGCGGTCAACTCATCGTCTTCCATTTTCGCGAGCATTAATTTGTGCCTGGCTAATGTTAGTTCGTGTTCCGTTTCAGCATTTTCAACAGCTGCCAGTAGTTCATCGAACTCGTATGGGCGACGGATCTGTCTCGAGTCCCACACCGCCAGAGCTCGCCGTTGAAAAGAAGCCTCACCTTTTTTCTCTCCGTTATGCGGATAAAAATCTAAGTCACGTGCCATACGGTGATCTTCACCGGAGACACTGCGACTAAGTTGCTTGTGGTGTACCTGAACCTCGTTATGCTCTTTTGTCGGATGGTCGTTCATCTATGTTCTACCTCTTTCGCGCCTGGAACGTGTTTGCTGACATTACAAATCGTTTGACTGTAGGTTTGAATCACCGCTTCTGCGGTATCGGGGAGTAAGTGGCCATAATTTTGCTCGATCATGTGCGTCGATTTATGACCGACGAGTTTTGCGATGTGCAGAAGTGGAACTCGATTCATGACCAAAGACGAAATGAAGTGGTGGCGAAGGCTATAGAAAGCCAAATCGGGCGTTAGTCCGCCGATACGTTTAACGTGCCGCCAGTGCTTGTCATGCGATTTTTTAGCTAGGCGTCCATCCGAGCCATTCGGAAATACGTAACCTTGTTCAGGTTTCCCTTGTTGCTCATGCCATGCTTTTAATACGGCACGTAATCCCTCAGACATCGGATGCTTCACCGAGACCGGTTGGTCACCTTTGTCCCGAGTTTTTTCTGGCACAGCAGTTACTATGTTGAAGTTGAAATTCACCGAGTTCGCGCTAGTCGGTTCCCAACGCAATCCGTAAATATCTCCTGGGCGCATACCTGTATAAAGTGCTACCCAAGCGAACGGTATGAACCAGTGCGGGTATGCAACCTGGTCAAGATCCGTAAGGTGAGGTTTGCCGTGTTTTCTGCTTCGGCGCCGCTGAGCCCTCAACTGTTCTGAATAGCCTTCAAGCCCTTTAATCAGATGAGAAAGCTCTTCGGCGGTCAGCATCCGTCGATTATTATTCGACGCCAAATATCGCTTGTCGCGCTCCTCTGAAGTCATCTTTCGAACATAGACATTGTTCAGCGGGTTCGCATCAATAACCGGCTGGTCTATTGGGTCATCTTTCTTTCGCCCTGCCGCATAATTCAGCATGGCTTTAAAAGCCCCCAGGTCGCGTACCAGCGTCTCACGACTGATTGTTTTTCCTTGGCGCGCCCTCTCATTGCGGCGCATTCCCTCCCACTCTCGCACGTCTTCAGCGCGCAGCTCATCCATATTCCGGCCAAAGAGGTGCGAAAAGTTAGCTTCGATAATCTGACAGGTCCCGTAGCCGTACCGTGATTGCATCTTGTGAGGTTTATAGACGTGCTCATAAAAGTGCCCAACCTGCTTGAAACGACCGATCTGACGCGCTTCTTCAGCTGCTCTCGTTTCGGATTTGAGTTTAGAGCGATGCTGGGCCGGGTCTCCGCCTCTCGCGAGCATGTGGGAATATTCAAGAGCTATGCTCGCCATTGATTGAATGTGGCCGCCCTGCCCATCTCCTGTTAGAAGACGACCAAGTTTGATCTTTCGACGCTTGCCATTGGCATCTGTATATCGGAAATACCAGCTAGCTCCTGATTTTCCCTTCCTTAAAAAGAAACCATTGATACGTGAACAGCCAAGCTGCACATCTAACCCTTTCTGAGCTAGAAGTTTGCTAATGGCATTTATTGTGATTGAGGTGAGCTTTTCTTTTACGGGCCTCATTCTATTGCTCCAAATCGTTGGCCCCAAAAATCTGGGGCCAATCTGGGGCCAGTATAGACGAATTTTAGAGAATTCGGCAAGATTCGATAAACAACAGAAGAAACATAAAACCCTATATTTTTCTTTACTTTAAGCAAAATGTTATCGTTTTTTAAAGCTTCGCGGGGAGCTGCAATCTCGTCATGGGGTGTCAGGGGTCGCTGGTTCAAATCCAGTCACGCCGACCAATTTCCTTTCTTATTCAACTTCAATATGCTCGTCTAAAAATTCCAGCATCCGTGTCCAACGCTCGACGTTATTTTCAGGTTTGTAGAATCCATGGCCTTCTTCTTCTTTGGTCATCCACTCGTAATCATGCTTAAGCTCATCAAATTTCTCACGTAACCGCTTTGCATGAGTGAATGGTGCGCGTCGATCGCGTTCACCATGAATTAAGAAAACAGGAACTTTCACTTCGTCTGCACGATGAACCGGTGATTGCTTGTGACGCTCAGCCGCTTCAGGATGGAAGACCTTCGCAAGGAAGTTTTGTCCAGCTTCCACTTCTGTGGTGTCACCTTCTTCGAACATGAGATCCAAGTCATAGACGCCCACAAAGCCAATTGCACACTGGTATTTCTCTGGTTCACGTATCACGCTCATTAGTGCTGCATAACCACCATAAGAAGCACCGTAGACACACATACGCGCCGGATCGGCAATTCCCTGCTCAATGAGATAATCAACACCAGCAGTCATGTCATCGATCATCAAAGTACCCCACTTACGATAGCCCGCACTCTGAAACTCACGACCAAAGCCACCCGAACCACGGAAGTTCGGTTGCAGAACCGCGTAACCATGCTCGGTTAAAACTTTAGCATCCGTGTCCATAGAACTGACCGATTCACGAATACCATGCGGACCGCCATGTGGAAGCAAAATCAGCGGTAACTTCTCTGCTTTCTCAGTGCGAGGCAACGTTAACAATGCGGTTAGTTCGGTGCCATCATCGGCGGTGTAGACAATAGTTTCGGTAGTTGGGATCTGTTCCTTTTTCAACCACGGCTGGGCCTGGGCTATCGGCGTCAACTTACGCGCTTTTCGATCGAACAAGTAAAACGTCGCCGGATCGTTAGCAGAGGCAACCCGCAGAATGACTTGATTCGCATCTCGTGTTGCAGAATTTACAGCCACTTGGCGCTGCGGAAATGTCGCCATCAAGCTTTGCACTACTTGCGCAAAATCATCATCTTCAGAGCCCTGAAAGAAAACCGCATCAATTTTATCGTATTCAAATGACGCACCAATCAGATCGTTTGGATAGCCATCGCGAATACTCATCACTGGCATCAGATCGACCTCTGGATGCGTAGCTAATAGCTCTTCCTCACGTGTTCTTAGATTGTAAATAGAGATAGAACGCGTGTCTGTTTCGGAGTTGCTTAAGCCCATCACCTCATAGCCATTGGGCAACACAGTGATCGGCATGAAGCCGCCTTCATCCTCGTCATAGCGCATAATTTCATACCAATCTTCATTCGCGCCATCACGCGCCATAATAACAATTGCGTTATTGTCCTCTGGCGCGACTCCGGTGGCGACACGTGCAGTACCCGCTTGATCGATAATCACCTGTGAGGATGTGCCATTACCGGCGCGAATCGGTATACGGCCAGCACGACGTTTCGCACCTGAATCGACGTTCACTTCCCACAGGGTAAGAAATTGGTCGGCTTCAAACATGGAAGCCGTATAAATCATGATTCGATCGTCTTGTTTCGGCAGCCAATCCACAACATTGGCTCGGACATATTCACCGTCGCGTGAGCGCGGTCCCGTTAATACTGTTTTGCGCGAGCCGTCGGCATTCATTGCGAACAACTCGCCCGTTGGTGCTGGAATTTCTAGGGCGCCCACTTCACGCGCCATAGTGATCACTAAACGGTCATTATTCACCCACTCAAACGAGCTAACGGATTCACCGTCCGCTGACTGCGTGACGGACAAAATATCGAAGTTCTTGATATCAAGCACACTCAGCTGCACCGAACCTTCGTTGTCACGCGCTGTTGCAGCCAAATAACTGCCATCTGGCGAAATTTTGATATTCATAAACTGTGCTGGTTTCGCGTAGTTCTCGAGTACGGCGGTTTTGATTTCAGCAGCTTGGCTTGGCAAACTGATCAGTGCGAGAGTCAAAGTGGCGATAATTGTTTTCATAGTTGGTATCGTCTTTTGGTCTTGAAGATTGGAACAGTTTTATAGATAAGCACTTCATAATCAAGTAACAAGAGCTATTTCGGTGTGGTTGAACCGATTGCAAAGATCCTCGCGTACAAGACATATTCATCGTAGTCTATGCGCAACATTAAGGAATAAAGGGTAGTCATGGAAGTTATACATCACGGAGGCCAACGCACAGTCACTGGCTCCTGTCACGAGTTTCGGTATGCTCGTGGGCGCGCTGTCCTCATCGATTGTGGTCTCTTGCAGGAAGGTGATTATTCTGATGAAGCGCAGACCATCGATTTTGAGATGGATGGCATCGAAGCACTTATCATCACCCATTCACACTTAGACCATGTTGGTCGGATTCCGTGGCTGTTGGCTGCTGGTTTCCGCAACCCTATTTTTTGTACCACGGCGACTGCAGAATTGTTGCCACTCATATTGAGTGACGCCATCAAGATTGGCATGACGCGTGATCGGCGAGTCATTGAAGGGCTGCTTGATTTGCTGCAAGAACTGATACGCCCTTTGAAATACGATCAGTGGCTCAGTATTAGTGATGACTTGATGATTCGATTTCGCCAAGCAGGCCATATTCTGGGCTCGGCTTATGTTGAATGTGAAGTCGGTGATCAGCGGGTTGTTTTTTCTGGTGATATCGGCTGCAAGAACACGCCATTACTCCCCGACCCCACACCGTTAGAAAAAGCCGATTGGCTATTCCTGGAAAGTACGTATGGAAATCGTTTGCACGAACCACGACGGGATAGAACGAGCCGCTTAAGCCAAGTCATTCAGCGCAGTGTCGAAAACAAAGGCGCAGTATTGATTCCAGCCTTTAGTATCGGTCGCACGCAAGAGTTGCTCTATGACATCGAACAGATCATCGATGAGTTACAACGACAACCTCACGAAAAATATGAATTCCCAGTCGTCGTTCTCGATTCACCGTTAGCAGCAGCCGTAACTGAACGTTATGCCAAATTAAAAGCGCTCTGGGACGATGAGGCAAAAGATCGTATTGCGAAAGGTCGTCACCCGTTGGACTTCTCGCAGCTGGTCACTATTACTAGTCATGCTGATCACGAACGTTTGGTCAATCGGCTCCGCACTACCGGTGAGCCGGTCGTCATCATTGCTGGTGCGGGTATGTGTACCGGTGGGCGCATCGTCAACTATCTGGAAGCATTACTACCAGACGCTCGTACCGATGTTGTGTTTGTCGGATACCAAGCATATGGCACAACAGGTTATCAAATTCAGATGTTTGGTCCGTTGGGTGGTTATGTCGAACTGAATGGTGAACGTGTTATCGTGAATGCGCAAATTCATACGTTGGGCGGCTATTCTGCTCACGCCGATCAACAAGAATTGCTCGATTTTGTTGGAAGCGCGGAAGGTCGTGTTAAGCGCGTTCGACTGACACATGGTGACCCTGCTGTGCAAAAAGTACTCGCGCAAAAAATCACGGCGCAGTTTGACATCCCAGTCGATGCGATTGAATAAGTAGAAATAACTCAGCCGTGGCACGTGCGTCCGCCAACGCGCGATGATGATTGATTAAATCAATATTGTACGCCTCACAGAGAGCGCTCAGTCGGTAAGAACTGAGCTTTGCCAAATGCTTACGAGCAAGTTGGACGGTACACAGTTTAGGCATACGAAAGGCTCTGCCCAAACGGTCAAATTCACGTCGAATAAAGCCATAATCAAAATTCACATTGTGCGCGACAAAAATCGCTCCCTCACATAAAGCTAGAAAGGTGTCGGCTTGTTCTGCGAACAAGGGTGCATCGACAACCATCTCATTCGAAATACCAGTAAGTTGCGTGATGGCATGGGGAATACGTCGCTCTGGATTAAGCAGTTGACTCCACTGTGCAACAATTTCACCCTGCTCTATTCGTACCACCGCCACTTCGGTGATGCGATGATAGTCACGCCCGCCGCCAGTTGTCTCGACGTCAATCACTACATAGGGCTGGTCGCTATCGATCTGCCAAACGATGGGCCGAATGTCCACAGTGAAGCCAACCGAGCGCAGATGCTGAATTATTCGTGCTTGATTGCGTCGCAATTGATCACCTGGCGCTTTAACCTCCTCGAGAAAGACGCCCTTAGCACCTTTCCCAAGTAAATCTGGGTAGCCGTCAGTAAAAGCAAAATAGTCTTTGCACATGGTTCTCAGGTGATTCTCGAGTGCCTGCGCTGGAGCTTCCATCAACACCGACAACTGTTGCAATAAGTCGGAATGCCAATGAAACAAACTAGTCAAACGCCCGTAGTGCTGAGTGAAATGTTTTTGAATGTGCTTAAAAGCTTGTTGGGATTGCGAAAAGTACTGCAATCGCTGCTCGACTTCGGTCTGCATGACGGTATAAAACTCGCCTGTTTGCAGTAACCGTGGCGTGCGGTCGAATTCGCTAACAAATCCTCCTTGTGGCGACTCCATCAATTCCGACCAGAAATATAACGCGAACATGGCACGCCACACATTATTCTCGCAATGAAAGCATTGCGCGCCATGCCGCGCATGCCATGCTACTACACCCTGTTCTACATTCCCGCGATAAGCTTCGTCGATGGGAATTTCAGCTAAGGCGTCGCGCAGCAAATCGGTCAAGATACTGGTACGTTTACCACCGACTTTACGAGCGACGAAATCTTCTGCGAACAATGCCAGGGTGTCATCGAGCGGATCACGAATAATCGCCTCAGCCAGCGCAATAGCGCGCTCTTGCTCGCCGCGTTGGTACAATAATCGAACCGCTTGTTCCTGTGCTTTGGGATGTGCGGTCGATTGCCATACGTCACACGCACTCGCCGGATCGGTCGCTTTGATTGCCTCGCCCCATCGAAATCGACAACTAAGTGCTAAGCGCTCTGCACGCGCCCCAATTGGTGGTGGCCACGCATTGATGTCATCAAGGGAATCGAGTGTCACAGCGGGGTCGCCAAGTTGCTGGCGTAATTCGCTGTAATAGAGCGCTGATTCAGCAGCTTCGATGCTCTCAAAACGCAATGAGCTCTCAGTGTTCACATGCACTTCTTCATGCGTTGGACGAATTCCTAAATCACGCAATGAAAATTGCTTAAAATCGGTCTCAGTGCGGCCAAAATAGATAAAGAGCAAATAGCGTATCCGCGCGGCTAAGGGCTCCGCCAACGCGACAAATTCACATGTGATGGCTGCATCACGTAATTCGTTGAGAGTAAGCTCCTGACACGCAGTAATCCAACGCGCTTTTGTGGCACTTTTTGGAGGGCTACTGGAGTTTGTTAATGAGGTTTCAGCATGGAGCTGTTGCAGTTCACCTTTGGTAAGTATGCGCAGGAAGCCCGGTAGTTTGTTGCTGCTGAGCGTTGCTGAGGCCGTCACCACCCATTCGTCTTGTTCAAGTGCTGCTAAAGCAAGTTGCCAATTTGGCAGTTCAGCATAATTGAGTGATTCGCGTCGAACCCAGGGCTGGCTCCGATTGATGATTCTTACTACCAACGCCTGCTGTTCTCTCTCTAATGCTTGAAAATCATGCAAAAACGTCAGGTCAGTTGCCCTGAGTAGCTCGCCAGATTTCGTCGTCAAATGTGACAAAAACTCATGAAAATGAGTCAGATAATAGAAATCCGGCAGGTTTGTACGCATGTGACCACTTCAATTAGCTATTAACTATTCACTATTAACTATTCACTATTCACTATTAACTATTCACTATTAACTATTAACTATTACCGTTGTTTATATTGCGTCGGGCAGTAGCCACGGTCAACAGCTGGAGAACGGAGTTTTTGATGTTTGGTCACCCGCCCGGTTACGCGGGCACGCCACAGTTTGAAAGAGCTTGCTTTAAGCTGCGCTCGCATGAATCGGATCACATCAGGTTCAGTTAATCCATAGAGGGCTTCAATAGCTTCAAAGGGGGTACGATCCTCCCACGCCATCTCAATAATACGGGAGGTATCTTCAGCGGAGAATGTTGGCAGTGCCATCGTCTGTCCTTGTGTTCTTTCAATCGTAATGACTCACAAGTACGACATTACCACCAGTGGGGATCAAACCTGCATCACGGTGGAGTATGGCCGATTAAAAGCGGGTGTCATCCTCACAAGGAACACCATTTTGATTGCCATCCATGCGGGTATCGGGACAAAAGTGATGAAAATACTCCGCTTCATCGCGTGAATTCATTTGGCTGCAATACCGACGACCATCACATTCAAAACGATCGTCAGGTTGAGGCTTCTTCTGAGCCACTAATTTAGCCGCTATTTCGTCAAGCGCAGGCGGTGCCTCCCACGACCAACCGTGCTGCGTATGCGCATATTTATAGGCAGCACCGAGGAGAATAGCGGTCAATACTAACTTACGAATCATGCATACAAGCCCTCTTGGAATCAAAAAGATTGTATTCCGTTTCTATCAATATACAAGTAAAGATAATGTAAATTATTGACCGCTTCACCATTAAAAAGGACTACTTCTCGAATTTTACTGCAGTTCCGTATGCTAACAGTTCCGCTGCACCATGTGCGAGCATCGATGTTGAGAAACGCACGCCAATTACTGCATCAGCGCCAAGTTCACGAGCTTTAGCCGCCATTCTGTCTAAAGCTTGTTCACGACTTTCGCCTAATAACTTGGTGTAGTCATGAATTTCGCCGCCTACAATATTGCGAAAAGCTGCCAAGATATCGCGCCCAATATGACGAGCCCGTATCGTATTTCCGCGCACTAATCCTAAATGTTCTTGAATGACTTTCCCTGCGACTTGCTCAGTCGTGACTATTACTATCGAACTCATAGTTGTACTCGCTTATATCGATCAGTTTTCGCTGCGATAAAACGTTGCCGCGCGACACTGAGAAAAAGAACAATCAATCCCAACCAGAAACCACTGACCACCCATTTGACCCACACCGGTACGCCAGTATCGAGCCAAAACACATAAACACCATAGGCACTCAGAGGTAAAATAGTGAGGACTAATAGCAACCAACCAAAACGTTGCATCCATAGACTGGGTTTATCATTAACTATCGCCATAACACGTTCCTTATCGGTGATTTGCGGCAGCTCACTGCGCAACGCACCTTGAATAGCAGTCAAGTCCGCCAATTGCTTCTGACATGACAGGCAACTCGCTAAATGAATGCGAACTTGCTGACTTTCCTGCTGAGTAAGTTCTTCATCAAGGTAACCTGATAAGAGTGGCTCCATAGCCCCGCATGAATACGGTAACTGCTGACTCATTACGATTCTCCCATTCGACTTACGATGACGGCTTTTAATGCCAATCGAGCACGATGCAAACTCGACATCACGGTACCTGCTGGAATGTTGAGAATCGCTGCAATATCCGCATAACTGCACTCATTCAGTTCACGCAACACCAGGAGTTCTCGCTGTTCAGTCGGTAATTCGGCGAGAGCACTGAGAACCGATGCGCGCAGTTGCGTTTGTTCTAAACAATGTTCTGGATCGTTAGCCTTTGGTGCCGCAACGTGATCAAGAACTTGTTCATCAACTTCAGAATGAAAACTTCGAATACGGTCAATACAGCGATTCCGAACCACCCGCAACAACCAGGGTTTGAGTGAATCATTCACTACCGGGAAATGGTTCGTTTGCAAAGCATGAATGGTCACTTCCTGCAGTATATCTTCAGCGGCAGCAGCATCTTTGAGTAGATGACGTGCGTAATTGAGTGCTGCAGGAAGTAACGGCAACAAATCAGAATGACGTTGATGAATCATATCGTTCCTCTCCGTTGCCTAGGTGGACATTCATTCGTGCTCATTATAGAGACGAGTGAGGTTAGGAATTTATTCCAGCTTTAGCAGAAAAAGTTAGTCGTCGGTCAAAAAGCCACCCGACTGATGTTGCCAAAGCTGTGCGTAGATTCCGTTTTGCTCTAATAATTCTGCATGTGTACCCTGCTCGACTATCTGTCCTTCATCTAACACGATGAGTCGGTCCATAGCTGCAATCGTCGATAAACGATGAGCAATAGCAATAACCGTTTTGCCTTCCATCAGTCGATACAAGTTCTCTTGAATGGCTGCTTCAACTTCAGAGTCCAATGCTGAAGTCGCTTCATCCAAAATCAAAATCGGAGCATCTTTCAACATGACTCGAGCAATGGCAATGCGCTGTCGTTGCCCACCAGAGAGTTTCACGCCGCGTTCGCCGACATGCGCGTCGTAGCCCTGCCGACCTTTTGAATCACTGAGTTCTGGAATAAACACATCGGCTTCAGCACGCTGTGCTGCTTCTGCAATCATCGCGTCGGTTGCATCGGGCCTGCCGTAAGCAATGTTACCTCGCACCGAACGATGTAATAGTGATGTGTCTTGAGTCACCATACCGATGTTGCGTCGCAAGCTTTCTTGCGTAATCGTCGCGATATCTTGGCCGTCAATAGAGATTTTGCCGCTTTGTAAATCATAGAATCGCAGTAATATGTTGACCAGCGTTGACTTACCAGCGCCGGAGCGCCCAACCAAGCCAATTTTTTCACCCGCTTTAATGGTTAAATTGAAGTTTTTCAAAACCGGTCTATCGGCTGCATAAAAGAAGTTCACGTTATCAAACTGAACGGTACCTGCTGTCACACTCAGATCTTTCGCATTAGGCTTGTCTTCAATCAGTCTCGGTACCGATACGGTTTGCATCCCATCTTGTACGGTTCCAATGTTTTCGAATAATGCCGAAACTTCCCACATAATCCATTGGCTCATCCCCCACAACCGCAAGACTAAGCTCAACGCGACCGCAATAGCACCAACACTAATCGCATCCTCTAACCACAATTGAATCGCTAAATACCCTACTGAAAATAACAAGAAAGAATTTAACAAGTAGAGCAGAACATATAACTTTGTGACTAACCGCATTTGTTTGTGCACGGTCGTTAAAAAATGGCTCATCCCCTCTTGTGCATATGAGCTCTCACGCTGAGCATGGGAGAAAAGCTTGACGGTTTGAATATTGGTATAACTATCGACAATTCGACCAGTCATTAATGAACGAGCATCAGCTTGCGCCTCCGCGACTTTCCCTAACCTTGGAACAAAATATCTAAGTAATAATATGTAGAGGGCCAACCACACCAACAGAGGTACTGCCAAGCGCCAATCGGCCGACGCAACAATAAAAACGGTACCGATAAAGTAAACGCTGACATAATTCAGTACATCGACCAGTTTAATCACGACTTCACGCACCGCCAATGCGGTTTGCATGAGCTTGGTTGCGATGCGCCCAGCAAATTCATCTTGGTAAAAGCTTATTGATTGGTTGAGTAGATAGTTATGGACCAACCAACGAATACGCATAGGGTAGTTGCCTAGCAGCGTTTGTGATGTGACTAATGAGTGCAGGATAACGAATAATGGCAGCGCAATAAGGATTAGTGCCGCCATGCCCATTAAAGCCCACATTTGGTCTTCTACAAAAGTCTCGCGCGATTGCACTGATAGCCAATCAACAATGTTCCCAATAAAGCTAAATAACCAAACTTCGGTGATAGCAATCAACACCATAAGGAGGCCGGCACAGATGATGTAGGGCCATGCTCCACGGGTAAAATGCAGACAAAATGGAACCAGTCCTCGTGGTGGTTGTTCGAGCGAGATCGGAGGAAAAGGGTCAAGCCTTCCCTCAAACCATCGGTACAGCCGATTAAACATATAGATTCCAGTAAAGTGAATGGTGATCAGAGACTTAGTATAAAGAAAACGGCGCACAACACCTATTGATGATCTAGACTTTAGTCGAATGGGGCTTCACGCTGTTCTCCAGTAGTATACGGAGGCTATAACTTTTCTTCTATAACGCTTGTAACAGCACACAAGGATACCATCCATGAATGCTATTTTGCTGATGTTACTCGGGCTCGGCGCCATGTTTCTCGGCTATGTGTTTTACTCAAAATTCATAGCCGAAAAGATATTTAAACTGGATCCGAATTTCCGTACACCGGCGCATGAATTTAATGACGGTGTAGACTTTGTTCCAACCAATAAATATGTCCTCTGGGGCCATCACTTCACCTCTGTGGCCGGAGCTGCGCCTATTATCGGCCCCGCTATTGCCGTTATCTGGGGTTGGGTTCCCGCCTTTTTGTGGGTCGTATTCGGGACCATTTTCTTTGCCGGTGTTCACGACGCGGGCGCGATTTGGGCCAGTAACCGCAATAAAGCACGCTCAATCGGCGCATTGACCGGTGATATCGTCGGTAAACGGTCACAAACGCTGTTTATGATCGTCATTTTCCTCGTGCTATTGATGGTGAATGCTGTTTTCGCCACCGCCATCTCTGGGTTGCTGATTAACTTCCCAAGTTCTGTGGTGCCGGTGTGGGGCGCAATTTTTGTTGCTCTCATTATTGGTCAGTTCATCTTCCGCAAATGGATGAACCTTGGCACCGTCTCAATTATCGGAGTCGTCGCACTCTATACTCTTATTTGGGCAGGTCCATCAGTCCCCATTGAGCTGCCGGAGAGTTTCCTCGGTGTATCTGACAACGCTCAGTGGATTTTGGTGTTGTTCTTTTATGCTGCTATTGCGTCGTTGCTTCCGGTTTGGGTATTGCTACAACCGCGTGACTACATCAACGGGCTGCAACTCTTCATTGGGTTGATTTTGGTTTACTCAGCCGTTCTGATCAGTGGCCCAGAACTAGTCGCTCCAGCGTTCAATAACAACACCCCCGAAGGCACGCCATCCATGGTGCCGTTGCTGTTTGTGACGATTGCCTGTGGCGCAATTTCTGGCTTTCACGGCCTAGTTGCGTCAGGTACGACATCGAAGCAGTTGGATAAAGAGACAGACCTGCGGTTTGTCGGTTATTTCGGTGCCATTGGTGAGGGTTCTCTCTCGTTAGCAACCATTATTGCGGCAACCGCTGGTTTCGCAACCTTGGCTGACTGGCAGGCTGTGTATCATAGCTTCGGTCAAGGTGGTGTTGCCGCATTCGTACAAGGTGGCGCCAATATTCTCCAGAACGGTATTGGACTCAATGTGGATATTGCGCAAACACTATTGACGGTGATGGCGGTTCTTTTCGCTGGTACCACCATGGACACTGGACTGCGATTGCAGCGCTATATCTTCCAAGAATGGGGCAATATCTACAATATTAAGTGGATGGAGAAAGCAGCTCCAGCCACCCTCCTCGCGGTCGGTTCATGCTTATTGCTAGCCTTTGGTGCCGGTGGTGCGGATGGCGCCGGTGGCCTACTCATTTGGCCGTTATTCGGTACCACCAACCAGTTATTGGCGGGCTTAACACTACTGGTAATCACGACCATTTTGGTCAAACTCGGTCGGCCGATGTACTTTACGCTGATTCCACTGTTGTTCTTATTGGTAATGACCATTTACGCATTACTTATCCAATTGATGGGTTTCTACCAAAAATCAGATTGGTTCTTATTCAGTCTGGATTTAGTGGTGCTCATCGCTGCGATTTGGATTGCGTTGGAATCAGCCGCTACTCTGACCAAATTGCGTCGGGAGCGGAATCAAGCATGAAGATAAAAGCTATCCGCAGTTGGTTTGCACAAGCCAATGCTTATGCGACGGAGGTGTATAACGCCCCCTACCGTGCTGCGATAGCTCGTGCCAAGCGGGATGAGGATGATTTGTTCATGATGTTGGTATTCTCTGAACTCATGGGCGTTCCGAATCCCGCTTCATATTATACTTTAGAGCTCCAGCCGTTATTGCTGGAGCGCTTTCATGAATGGCATCAACGAATGGGCATGGAGCACTCTCCGCTCGATCATTTTCGTTGTTGTTAAATCCTCTCATCTTCATTATTGAGTCTCCATGTTCACACAAAAAGTAGTCTTTATCGGTGGCAAAGGTGGCGTGGGTAAAACAACCCTCGCATCGGCACTCGCATTACGTTGCCAGCAACGCGGCGAGCGCGTATTGATCATCTCCACTGATCCTGCACATAGCCTAGCCGATGCGTTCGCACAGCCGATTGGCGATGAAACTGTGACTTTATTGCCTGGCTTAGACGCGCTGGAAATTAATCCGGACCATGAGGTCATTGCGCATGTTGAACGGGTGACGCAGTCGATGAAGCGTTTCGCGCGTCCAGATATGTTTGCGGAAATTGAACGGCAAATGCGCTTAACTAAGCAATCACCGGGAGCTCAAGAGGCAGCTCTTCTCGAGCGTATCGCAACGTTAGTGGACGAAGCGCCACAACACTATAACCGGGTGATATTCGATACAGCGCCCACTGGGCATACTCTGCGACTGCTCACGCTACCGGAAGCCATGGCGGCCTGGACGCAAGGACTGTTGCGGCATGATTCTCAGTCACAGCAACTGCAGGGTGTCCTTGATCATCTCAGTCCGAAAGCAGGGAAAGATATCAGTAATCCGTTTAGCGATGCGCGCAAACACAGTGTTTCGAATGTCGACCAACGCACCGCTGACATCACGGCAACGTTACTCACCCGTCAGCGCCTATTTCACCGTACGCGCCACATTCTGACCGATGCCCAGCAGACCGCATTATTTTTTGTATTAACTCCAGAAAAGTTACCGATTTTAGAGACTGGACGCGCAGTTACTGCGTTACAGAAAGAACACTTACCGATTCAAGGCTTGTTTATTAATCGTAACCTGCCCGAACACGCCGATGGAGATTTTTTGGCGCAAAGAAGACAACAAGAAGCGATTTATCGAGAAGAGATTGAAGATCAGTTCCAAAAGTTGAGTCGTTATTACATTCCCTTGTTGCCGACTGACATCAACGGTATTGACGGACTGAATCGAGTTATTCCACACCTACCCTGGTAAACCGAATATTAAAGCTAAGCCCCTATCCAAATCCACGTCAGCGCGCTTAAGCCAAGTACGGCAAGCACCCAGCCAACCCGATGACTATAGCGCTGCCACACATCCAACATCTTGTCTCCAAACCAATACACGAGCAGCGCCAAACCGTAATAACGAATACCTCGTGCAATAATGGATGCCGTGATAAATAGCCAGTAGGGGTAACCCGTACTACCGGCACTGAGCATACCCACCTGAAAAGGAATGGGTGTGATGCCTACTAACAACAGCAACCCAAAGCCTTGCTCTTGAAAACGCTCTGAAAAGCTCGCAAACGCGTCTTCGTATCCCAATATTTGCAGCAACCATTGACCCACATCATCGAAAAACCAAAAGCCGACAAAATAGCCAATGGTGGCGCCGACCAGACAACCTGCTAAGGTCGCAGTACTAATGGCCCATAAACGATGTTGTTGACTCAGTAATAGTGGGATCAGGATTAATTCTAGCGGGATTGGAACAATAATCGATTCCAACAATGACAGCGTGAAGATCAACCACAGCACATGATTTGATTCAGCTAAGCGGGCCAACCAACGATTGGCCCGTTTGTCGTGTGTTTGTTGCACGTATCGACCTACTGTTTATTCGCCAAAAGCGCCCGCTGGTCCCGGGAAAACGACTGGGCTTTCCTAGCCGTCTTTACTCACGCTGGCAACACCAAAAAAGTAGTTATCAATAACGATATTTTCGAGGGTGTATTCGTTCACATCACCGACATCGCGACTGAATTCCCAATTTGGTGCATCAGTGTGGCGCCAATACACGCGATAACCGGCAATATGATCTTGCTCAGCTGTACTTGCGGCGCGCCACTTTAGGGTAGTATTCGCGGTTACTGCGCCCGAAATCGACACCTCTGCTGGCGGACTCGGCGCCCATGCCATGCCCGCAAGTGAAACTGCATTTAACGCAGTGAGCTTTGCTGCATAGTCAAAATCAACGCCGTCGATGGTATCGCCATAGACAATACCGTCTTCAGTTCGAAGATCTTGATGCTGACGATTATAGTTCTCATTGGTTTCCATGATACGAACACCCGGATACCCTAAATCGTTAAAGGGGCGATGATGGCCACCACGAGCAAATCGGTCTAAACGATAGATAACCATAGTATCGAGATTTGGAATGTACCGGTCTGCCATCCAATCGATATAGCGCGCTAAATTGCGGCTTGGTGAATCAACCTCACCTCCCGTGAAACGCCGACGACGAGCATCATCCGCGGTCTCGTCTTGGCGGGTTCCCTCTGCAAAAATACGTGCTGTGGTGTTATTGATAACGCCGTTGATCCCTTCAATATTTCCGATCATATCGTTGTTGAGAACAGCCTTAATTCGCCAGCCGTCGGCTTGTGCTTGTTCTGCCATAATGCGACCGCCAAATAACCCCTGTTCTTCGCCAGCGAGAGCTGCATAAACAATACTTCCAGCGAATTCATATTGGCTCAGCACTCGGGCTGCCTCCAGCGTTCCTGCAACACCACTGGCATTGTCGTTGGCGCCTGGCGCGTCAGCGGTGTAATTCATGACATCTGAAACACGTGAGTCGATGTCACCCGACATGATCACGTAACGGTCCGGATCAACGGTTCCTCGTTGAACGGCAATTACACTTACCACCTCAACCGGATCAGGGATTCGCGCTTCGCCCTCAATCACCCGTGACTGGTAATAAACTTCGAGACAGCCACCACATGCGGCGGAAATCTTATCAAACTCTGCTTTAATCCAACGGCGCGCGGCACCAATACCGCGAGTATCTGACTCGGTTTCCGACAACGTGTGACGCGTACCGAAACTCACTAACTTCTCAATATCTTGTTCAATGCGTTCAGCGGATACCGCTCCCGCTATCGCGTGAAGATCTTGTTGGTCACGGTACTCAACATCGGCGGATGCACTAACTGAGAATGCTGCGACTACACTCAACAGACCTAATTGTTTGATTCGGTTCATGGGTTGTCTTCTCTTGTTTATTACCGGAAAGATAAGTTATTTACTTCTGTTCATCATCTATATATTTGCGACTGAAGTACTATAGAGTGAAGCAACCATTTAGATCAAAATTAAGCGCTGAAGTGCTTTATTTAAACGAGGAGAGAACCATGCGAGCAGTTGGTTATCAACGTTCATTACCCTACACCGATGCGTTAGCCTTGCAAGATATCGAGATCCCCACACCTAGTTGTGGTGACTATGATGTTCTCGTGCGAGTTCGTGGCATCGGCTTGAATCCAGTAGATACTAAAATTCGGCAACGCAAAGAGGCCGCTGCTGGTGAGTACGTTGTCTTGGGGTGGGATGCGGCAGGCACGGTCATCGACTGCGGCTCGAAAGTGACAGATTATCAAGTTGGTGATGAAGTTTGGTACGCTGGGGCAGTCAATCGCGATGGCTGTAATGCCGAATATCAAAGTGTCGATTCACGGCTGATTAGTTTACGCCCTAAAACACTTAGTGCTGCAGATGCAGCGGCCATGCCCCTCACCTTTCTGACCGCCTGGGAATTACTTTTTGATCGCTTGGAACTCGATAAGACTGCACCCAATATGTTGTTAGTTACTGGTGCAGCTGGTGGTGTCGGCTCAGCGTTAATTCAACTCGCCAAAGCGTTGACCAACACTACTGTGATTGCGACCGCATCCAGAGATGAAACGAGACAGTGGGTAAAACAGTTAGGCGCAGACGTCATTATTGATCATCATCAAGCGCTAGCTCCACAACTACGAGAGCACGGCATCACGGATGTCACCCATGTCGCAAGCTTAACGCACACCGAACAGCATTTTGAGCAATTAGTGGAGTTACTGGAACCGCAGGGCCGATTGGCGTTAATTGATGATCCTCAAGATCCTCTCCCCATCGGGCTCATGAAGCAAAAGAGTTTGTCGTTACATTGGGAGTTTATGTTCACACGCTCATTGTTCACCACCAAAGATATTGCAAAGCAAGGTGAAATTCTGTTTGAGGTAGCGCGGTTAGTGGATACCGGGGCGATTCAAACCACCCGTTTCCAACACTTAGGCACGATTAGCGCGGAGACACTTCGTCAGGCGCACGGGACTCTGGAAGCGCATAGCGCAATTGGGAAATTGGTCGTTGACGGCTACCCAGACTGACATTGTTGTGGTTCATAGCGGAGCGTAAACAAATGCCGCTCCTTTCTATCTTGGTAGCGAACTTCAACGTGGTCTGCATGTATGCGGAAATACTTTAAACCGGGATCTGAACAATAGAACCGCAGCATTTGTGGTTCTATTTGTTCTTTTAGTTGGCTCTCTTTGTACTGAAATTTGTCGATATTAATCAGGCTGTAAACAAACCGCATACCATAGTTATTGACTTCGGCGCGCTCAAAACGGGTTTGTCGATCCAATAGCTTGGGTAAATCTCGATTGAGCTGCCCGGAGCGCTCCAGCAAATTCTGATACAACTCGTTACGATTTCTCGAACTGCTTTCACCAAGCCAATCGGCAATCAGCAGCGCGAGGAGCGCACTACAAACAATGACTGAGACGATTGAAATGATTAACTTTTTTGAAAACAACTGAACTGCCACTGAAATCTATCCTTCAATCGTTGCGAAGTCTCGCTCACAACCAGAAAAAGTTGTGATCTCTCTTACAAACATTCATGTATGTATGTATAATTAGCCGCTGTACCGAGACTCTTGAATACGCCGTTTAACTGCGGTTTACGAACAGTCTCCCATTGAACATGAAGAGGTAACTACATGCAACTACGCACTCCTGCTTCGCTAATCGCCATTGCGATAGCGGCATCCCTTTCACTTGCTGCTTGCAGTGACAACGGTGATGCAAATCAATCGTCGCAACAACAAGCACCGCAAGAAGTCGGTATTGTGACCATTGAGCGGCAAAACGTAGCGGTATCCAATGCTTTACCGGGACGCGTAACAGCTTTTCGTGTTGCAGAAGTAAGACCTCAAGTCAGCGGCATTTTGCAGTCACAACAATTCGAAGGCGGCACCAACGTCACTGCCGGACAATCGCTCTATCAAATCGATCCAGCGCTATTTCGTGCTCAACTCGAGAGCGCCGAGGCTGCACTTGCTCGTGCGCAAGCCGAGGTCACGAATTCTAAAGCTCGCTTTGAACGCGTTCGTGAACTTATCGAAGACAAATCGATTAGCCAACAAGACTTTGATGAAGCGCAAGCGGTATTTCTACAAGCCCAAGCGAACTTGAAAGTTGCCGAAGCCGATGTGACTCGAGCGCAATTGGATCTGGATTATACCGAAGTGAAAGCCCCTATCAGTGGTCGTATTGGGCGTTCGTTGATTACCCCTGGTGCACTCGTGCAAACGGGCCAAGCGCAACCGCTAACTTATATACATCAGTTGGACCCTATCTACGTTGATATTGCACAAAGTAGTGACGAGTATATGGCACTGCAGCAACAAATTCGCAGTGGTGCTATTGCTGTAGATGAAAATAATCGCGCCAAAGTGAGCGTCACGTTAGCCGGTATGACGGACGAACCGATCACTGGGGAATTGCTATTTAACGAAGCCACCGTCGACCCGCAAACGAGCTCAATTGCTTTGCGTGCGCGGTTTGAAAACCCTGACCACCTTTTGCTACCCGGCATGTTTGTGACGGCAAATGTCAGCAGTGGTGAACTTCGTGACGCGATTCTCGCGCCGCAACAGGGTGTTACGCGTGATCCACGTGGCCGCGCGACGGTGATGATTGTCAATGCCGAAGGCCAAGCAGAAACTCGTTACATTAAGGTGAGTCGCACTATCGGCAGCAACTGGTTGGTAACCGATGGTCTAGCTGCCGGTGATCAGGTCATTGTTGATGGCCTACAAAAAATTCAACCTGGTGCTCAGGTTTCTCCGGTAAAAGTGGATTTATAATATGGCTAAGTTTTTTATTAACCGCCCCATTTTTGCATGGGTTATTGCGATTATGATCATGCTCGGCGGTGGCTTGGCCGTCACGCAATTGCCTGTCGAACAGTATCCGCAAATCGCACCACCATCGATTCAAATCAATGCGTCTTACCCTGGCGCCAATGCCGATACACTTTCAGAAACCGTTACTCAGGTTATTGAACAGAACCTAAACGGTATCGATAATCTTGAATACTTCTCTTCAAGTTCTGATTCTGCCGGCAATGCCAGTATCACGCTAACCTTTAGTTCCGGTACGGATGCCGACATTGCGCAAGTACAAGTGCAAAATAAGTTGCAACTTGCACTGCCGCTGCTCCCGCAAGAAGTACAGCAGCAAGGATTGTCGGTAGTTAAATCAAACAACTCGTTCTTGATGGTGTTGGCACTTGTTTCAGACAGCCCTGAATTTACTCAGGTTGATTTGAGTGACTATGTTGCCAGTAACCTCCAAGATCCTGTAAGCCGAACGACTGGTGTTGGTAGTGTGCGGATATTTGGTTCTCCGTATGCGATGCGAATTTGGCTCGACCCCGCGCAACTGAATAGTTATGGGATGACGCCACAAGACGTCGTTCTTGCGATTCGAGAGCAGAATAACCAGATTGCGGCCGGACAACTCGGTGGGACACCGGCTGTCGAAGGGCAACGTCTGACCTCATCGATCATTGCGCAGACACGTTTGTCGAGCGTTGATGAATTCAAAAACATACTATTACGGGTCAACAATGACGGTTCAAAAGTACGATTAGAAGATGTTGCTGAAGTTGAAATGGGGGGCGAAAACTATGCAACTATCGCACGCTATAATCGTGAAGCTGCAACAGGTCTCGCTGTCAATCTAGCAACCGGTGCCAATGCGCTCGAAACCGCTGAGCGCGTGAAAGCAACAATCGCCGAACTTGAACCCTTCTTCCCCGAAGGCGTCGAACTTGTCATTCCTTATGACACCACTCCGTTCGTAGAGATATCTATTACTGAAGTAGTGAAGATACTCTTTGAAGCTGTGGTTTTGGTGTTCTTGCTCATGTTTTTGTTCTTACAAAACCTGCGCGCGACTATCATTCCTGCTTTTGCGATACCGGTCGTCTTGTTGGGTACGTTTGGCATCATGTCTGTGCTCGGCTTCTCAATCAACACCTTAACCATGTTCGGAATTGTACTTGCCATCGGACTATTGGTTGATGACGCCATTGTTGTCGTAGAAAACGTCGAACGATTGATGTCGGAAGAGCAGCTTTCGCCACGTCAGGCAACCATTAAGTCCATGCAGCAAATAACCGGAGCATTGGTAGCTATTGGGTTGGTAATGGCCGCAGTTTTTGTGCCAATGGCATTTTTCGGTGGCTCAACCGGTGCAGTGTATCGTCAATTTTCAATTACGATTATTTCAGCAATGTCACTCTCGGTGCTGGTTGCGATAATCTTTTCGCCGGCACTCTGTGCAACAATCTTGAAGCCTATTGATCACAGTAAGCCCAAGAAGGGTCCATTGGGTTGGTTCAATCGTAAGCTTGAGAGTGCAACGCAGAAGTATACCAGCAGTGTTCAATCGATCATTAAACGGACAGGACGTTTCATTGTTGTCTATCTGGGGCTGATTGCAGTCATGGCATTCTTGTTTACTCGGATGCCAAGCTCGTTTATTCCTACTGAAGATCGTGGTGTTTTCCTTGCCATGATGCAGCTGCCTGCAGGTGCCACCCAAGAACAGTCATTTGAGACGATTCAGAAAGTTGAAGATTATTTCTTGGACGATGCACCCGGTATTCGCTCTGTATTCTCGGTTGTCGGCTTTAGCTTTGCCGGTCAAGGCCAGAATGCAGGTATGGCGTTTGTGCGCATGGATGAATGGGACGAACGGACGACACCGGAACTCCAAGTCGACGCGATTATTGGTCGTGCCATGGGTTTCTTCAGTCAGATTCGTGAGGCCAACATTTTTGCTTTCAACCTACCCTCCATTCCGGAGCTAGGGACAGCCAGCGGATTCAACTTGTACTTGCAAGATCGCGCTGGAGTTGGACATGAAGCCCTGTTGGAGGCTCGTAACCAGTTACTTGGTATGGCAGCGCAAGAGCCATCGTTGGTCGGCGTCCGTCCGAATGGACTAGAAGATACACCACAGTTTCGTGTCGATGTTGACTTTAACAAAGCGAAATCGATGGGATTAGAAATTGCGGACATCAACAACACGTTGGGCTCAGCATTCGGTACCGTGTATGTGAACGATTTTATTGATCGTGGCCGAGTGAAGAAAGTGTATTTAGGTGGTCAAGCCGAAGCCCGCATGGTTCCTGAAGATATTAATAAATGGTACGTCCGCAATAATGCCGGTGAAATGGTGCCATTCTCGGCATTTTCGACCAGCAGTTGGGACTTTGGTCCACAACGCCTTGAACGCTACAACGGCGTTCCAGCGATGAATCTGCAAGGTGAAGCGGCGCCGGGTTTCTCCTCAGGCGATGCAATGAACAAAATGGAAGATTTAATTGGTCAACTGCCTGCGGGTATCGGCTTTGAATGGACCGGAATTTCCCTCGAAGAGAAGACCTCCGGTAACCAAGCGCCACTTCTTTACGCGTTGTCATTGTTGATTGTATTTCTCTGTCTTGCCGCGTTGTATGAAAGCTGGTCGATACCTTTTGCGGTCATGTTAGTGGTGCCGTTGGGTATTCTTGGCGCTGTCATTGCAGCTTTAGGGCGCGGGCTCGAGAACGATGTGTTCTTCCAAGTGGGCTTGCTCACCACGGTGGGTGTATCCGCTCGAAACGCGATCCTGATTGTAGAATTCGCTAAGGATCTACAAGCGCAAGGTAAAGAATTACTCGAAGCGACGCTTGAAGCTGTGAGACTACGGTTACGTCCTATTCTCATGACGTCACTGGCGTTTACTTTCGGGGTTCTACCACTGGCGATCTCCACCGGCGCTGGTGCCGTCAGTCGTCAAGCGATTGGTACGGGCGTGATTGGTGGTATGCTCGGTGGAACTATTTTGGCGATATTCTTTGTGCCGCTGCTGTTCTACGTAGTGCGCAAGCGCTTCCCACCCAAGGTGCGCGAAGAAGATTAGTTCTTCGGACGAAAGAGCGGAAATTCTACTTTCATGCTAAGGTTGAGTCAGGTAACTGGCTCAACCTTTTTCTTTGTCTGGCTGATAGGAACCGACCGAAATGTTGTATCGCTACTTTCTCATTATTCTCGCCTGCGCGGCCATCATGACTGGTGTTCAGGTGCCTAATTTTGTGACGCAGTATGAGCAACGTCTCGATGCTCAGTGGACAGAAGCGAAGGTTTACTATGACCAGTATCAAGCTATTGCCGATCAGTATTTCGAAGGTGACATGAACGCCCTACTTCAGCATCACGAGCAAAGTGATGATGAGGTATTTCGTGCCGAGTCCGTGCCATTAGGAACGTTATTGGAACGAGTACGCACGTTTGAGTATCAGTTGCGCGAACTCAATACGACGATCTGGGGTAAGTTGTGGTTTCTGGCGCATTCCGCTGATGAAGAGTTACTGGACGGAACCTGGCGGAATTATAGTTTTACCGTTCCGCTGACACAGGATGCCCTTATACTCGGCATTATTTTTATGTTTGCCATTGTGGTGTTGGTCGATGGCTGCTGCAGTGGTTGTCGCTACTGGTGGCGCCGCCGCCGAGCTAGTCGTCCTTCACCCGGTATTCGCCGTCAATAACACTGGAGTCTTGACGATTACGTTGCTGTTGTTGCGCTGCATCCTGTTGTTGTCTGGCTTGCTGCTGAGCTTGCTTCGCTGCACGACCGAACTGCCACATCGATTTCAATTCGCGGCGCCGCTTCCACATCAGTGGTAACAGTAAAATCCAGCCTACCAACAAGAACACCAAGCCAAGAAACAACCCCACCATTAGCAAGAGTCCCATGACTAGCCAACTTAATAGCATCATCAAGGGGTTTGCACCCGGTCGAGGCCCGACCTTTTGCTGTAACTGACGGATGTAAATACGCATAGCGCTCACTTCTTTATCAAACTTACTTGTACTATATGGGCGAATGGATGGGTTACAACCTTTTAAACCCGCCTATCTTGTAACATTTTAAGAATAATACTGCTGAGGTTGACCAAATTGAAAACCATTCCTTCGAGGCTACCCACCATAAAGGCATAACCCAAACCGAGTAGTTCAGCGAGAATAAACCAGCGCCGAATAAGTACAGGATCGTTCAAACGAATCGAACCAATGCTGAATATCAAAGAGGATACATACGCAAACACCAGCGGTAATTGTGGCGCTCCACTAACGGCTTCAAAAATCCACAACACCACGTTTGCTGCAATAAAGAACCACAGAACAAAAGGCCCTTGCCATCGTAATGCGATAAAATTACGAAAAAATGCTAAACCGGTAACCACAGCACCAGCAGTCGCATCAATCAGAGCAAAATGAATCGATAGTGAGCCGAGAGCTAGCGCCGATATAATGCGATAGCGATTCGCGGTCGGTTGGCGATAGGCAATAAAGTTCAGCACTAAGGCCAACATGCCAACGTATTCGGCGGGCGTAAAAGTCACGACTCGTTACTCCATAAAAAAAGCGGCAAACCGGCTAAGCGGTTGCCGCTTGACTCAAAAAAGAGTTCTATTGTACCCGATTTTACTGACGTGACGCAGCCGATTCATCGCGGATAGCGCGAAATTCATTGCCTGCGTACCAATTTGGCCACGCTTGGCTATTCGCTAGCTCTTCACCAACCCAGTAATACAACCACAGATCTTGTTGAACACCACGTAAATCCCATTCAGGATCATACTCGTCAGCGGGTTTGTGATAGGCCACTTGCACGTATTCAGCACGTTTCTGAGCACCATACTCTTTACCTAGCTCAAAGTGGTCAATGCCACCTTTTGCATACAGCATCGGCACACCAACCTTGGCTAGATTGAAATGATCTGAGCGATAAAAAGAGCCAACCTCAGGATTGGGTTCAGGCGCGACATAACGGCCCTGCTGCTCAACATATTTCGTGAGTACCTCTTCAACTTCAGAGTTGCCATGTCCAACTACAACCATGTCGTTCATCGGACCATAGACGTTTAAAACATCCATGTTGATGCCTGCAACCGCTTTGCCAACAGGCAACATCGGGTTGTTCGCATACCAATTCGAACCCAATAGTCCCCGCTCTTCAGCCGTAACGAGTACAAACACAATGGAACGCTCGGGTTGTGGCTGGCTCGACCAAAACTCAGCAAGCGCCATGACGCCTGCGGTTCCGCTAGCATTGTCTTGCGCACCGTTGAAAATTCCATCATCAGGATTAATCGGGTCAACGCCCATGTGATCCCAATGCGCCATGTATATTACATGTTCTTCAGGCCGTGACTTACCCTCGATGTACCCAATGAGATTAGGTGAATTAAGATATTCAAATTTGGTGCTGACAGAGACAGACAGTCCAGTTTCTAAAGAAACCGGTTCAAAGTCAGGTTGTTGTGCAGCTTCACGCATTTCCGCGTAGGAAGAACCGATTCGAGCAAACAGTTGGTCTGCACCTTCATCGGTAATCCAGCCTTCGATGGCAGTACGGTCCATGTTGTTATTGTCTCTTGCTAAATCAAAGCGCAGCGGCGACCCGCCTGCAATGACGCCCCAACCGTAACCAGCTGGACCCGTTTCATGAATCACAATCACGCCCTCAGCACCCTGCCGAGCAGCCTCTTCAAACTTATAGGTCCAGCGACCGTAATACGTCATCGCTTTACCATTAAAGACTTCTGGATCTTGAGTGTCATAGCCTGGATCGTTCACCAAAACGACTACGGTTTTGCCGGCGACATCCAAGCCCTCATAGTCGTTCCAGCCATATTCCGGCGCCACGATGCCATAGCCAGCGAATACTAACTCACTGTCCTCAATAGCAACTTCTTCCATAACACGCGGCGACCACGCCATCATTTGCGTGCGATACGCCAGAGGCTCTAAATCATCGCTACTGAAGGTCATATCCGACACTTTGTAAGGCATCATTTTGACCAAAGGTACTTGCTGCTGATAATTGTTGTCTTCAGCGTTGTAAGGTTTGAGTCCCCACTCACGGAACTTGCCTTCCACGAATGCGACCGTTTTTTCTTCACCAACACTTGCCGGCGCACGACCCGCGAATTCGTCTGAACTCAAAGTCTCTAAATAGCCACGGTAGTTCTCATTAAAATTGTACGGATCCACTTGCACCGCGGGTTCCGATTGGCTCACCTGAGGCTCATCAGCCGCTGGGCTGCAGGCGCTTAACAACAAGCCTCCCGCAATCAATACCAAGTGTTTTTGCATTTATTATTCTCCTTCGTTGCATTCTTGAATGGTCGCACCGACTTGAATATCGTACTTGTCGAAGTAACCCATATTCATTTCCAGCGCACTGAAATAGCTCACACCAGGATCATAGGCTGGGCAGCGTTGTGCATCAATACTTGGGCAAGGTTCCATTGGAATGATGGTTAAAATCTTGCCCTGCTCATCGAGGTAAGCAATATCTAGCGGTATGTAGGTATTAAACATCCAAAAACCAGCATTCCCTGGTCGTTCCGTCTCATATACAAACCACATACCGGCATGTTCAGCTAATGACTCGCGCGCCATTAGACCACGGGCGCGACTCTCAAATGTATCGGCAATTTCGACGGTCAACGTAGGTTCATGTCCAGCAATACAGAGCTTTGTAGTTTCGAGGTTGGTATTCAAAGACGTTTGTGGCATCCCAACACTTGAATACACCAAAAGACTCCCGATAGCACAGGTTTTGAGAACCGACAGATGATAACTATGACGCATAAGTATATTCCTACAGAAGCAATTCAATCTAAGTATCGCGCGAATGACTGCTGAACGAAAGGTAAAAAAAGGGGCTCCAAATGAGGAGCCCCGAACGGGAGAGATATTTCTATCTCAGGCTTACTAAAACACAGGCAAACTATTCCGCACCGAAAGTAATCACGGTAACTTCGCCTTCTGCAGATACTTGAATTTCTTGTAAGTCATCAGTATTTAAGCTGATGTCATCATCAACTTCTGGGTCGTCATTAGTGTTGCAAGTCCAAACCGCGGTGTAATCACCTGCCGCAACAAAGCCAATCTCAAAATTGTAGTCTGTTGCACCATCGAAGTTCACACTCGTTGAGGCGTAGGCTTCCAATCCTTCGCTACCACCATTATCGGCTAATGTGGTTCCATCTAAATCATGACCGGGATACAGGTATACAGTAGCAACCGGTTCACTGAGATCTGCTGGCGCAACTGTGCACTCCTGCGCAATCAATAGCGCTTCCGCAATGGTACCTTCAACATGTCCAATCTCTTGGTTATCGACTAAGCGCACACCACGTGGTTTCAGCAAATAACCATCTTGACCCACTGGATTCACCAGAGCCATCCGCAAATCAAACTCGACGGTGTAATTCGCCGTGCTATCAGCGGCCAGCGTAAGACCGTCAAATTTCAATTCATTCGATGGCACACGCAAGCCTATAGTCGTGTCACCGTCTTCAACGTAGGAACCTTCGGCCATAACTAAACGCAGTTGGCCATAGCTCCCTGCTTTGACGTCAACACCGGATAGCAGTGATTCTGATTCGGAACCGGTAAATTCCAGTAAGTTGATGCCACGAGTATTCGCGATAGTTTCACCGGCCTCATCCTTACATACATCATTTTCTTCGATGGTGTTGGTGTCCGTACCAATTTCGAATACTTGCGTACCCTCACCGTTTCCGACCAACTCAATAGCGGAGAAACAAACCCAAACACTATCGGCATTATCGACTGGTGCATCGCTGACTGCGAGATTCAAACGAGCGCGGTCACTCGTTGTTGGTTCTGAGTCTGAACCACCACAGGCGCTGAGACCTAATGACGCTAGTACAGCTGCCGTAATATAGTTTATTTTATTGCTTTTCAACATAAATAGCTCCTCGCCAATATGCGTACTATCATAGTGGTAGTTAGTCTAGACTCTTTAAGAACGAGGTCGAGTCGTTTTACACGAGCTTTACACACAAGCTCTGGTTGTTATGAGAGGGCTGGAGTTAGACAAAAATTTATACAATACGTTATAGGAATTGATTGTCGCTTCGTATCAGCATAAAGTAGCTTTTATGGCAGCGAACAACAATCACCTAACATGAATGATACTGCAGCGTCTGTATCCGACGCTTCTAATACACTCCGATTGACAGACCTGCGGTGCGTGACTGCCATCGGCGGAGGCCACGGCTTGGGACGTGTGCTCTCGGCATTATCGTTCCTGAATCGTCGCCTGATAGGTATTGTAGCGACCACTGATGATGGCGGAGCGAGTGGCTTATTGCGACGAAATACCGAGTGTATTGCTTGGGGTGATATCCGTAATTGTCTATCACAATTAACGACTCAACCGCTTGCCCGCGAAGTCCTAAACTATCGCTTTAATGAAGATCATCATCTGGTGGGTCATAATTTCGGTAACCTACTTTTATATACACTCGAGCAATTAAGTGCGCGTCCGGTAGACGGCATTCAATTACTATCACGGCTGTTGAATGTGGATATCAGACTCTTACCGATGTCTGAGAGCCCCGTCGATTTAGTCGCAAGCACTAAAGAAGGGTTACATTGTTTCGGCGAACTGCATGTCGATGGTTTGCTGCACATGCCGGCGTCACTGCATTTATCCAAATCTGTACCAGCGACACCTGAAGCACTGCGCCACCTGCGCCGCAGCGATCTGATTATCCTCGGTCCAGGAAGTTTGTTGACGTCAGTCATGCCGCCGTTATTAGTAGAGGAATTCGCGCAGACTGTCGCAGATAGTCAGGCTCCTGTAGTTTTTATTGATAATCTCATACCTGAACAAAGTCCTGCGGGGAAAGTGAGCCTGGCTGAGCGATTACAATGGATGGAAGAACAATTGGGAGTCGATGTCGTTGACCTCATTATTAGTTCCAATCCGCATCCAGACATCGATAAGCCATGGGTTCAATTGCATCAACAGCAGCCTCAAGAGCCACATCGTCATTGCGCATCAGGCTTATGTCGCGCTCTGGAGCAATCGCTTACCCTGCTGGCTCATAAGTTACCTAAGCGCGCCAACATCAAACAAGTCTAAGAAGGAATTGGCATGAAACGAACAGCTTTAGCTTCTGCGCTCGCAGTAGCCTCTTGTTTTGTTACTTCAACATTCGCAGATACACTCGGTTTAGAAGTGCCGTATGCTGCAAGCACGCCTAGTATAGAGGCAACATTGGGGTATCCAACTGGACAGAAAATTAGTAGCCCTGAAGCTATCCATGACTACTTCCAAGAGCTCGCGAAAGCGCATCCAGACCAAGTAAAACTCAAATATTACGGGAAAACTTGGGAAGGCCGTCCGCTATTTTTCGCGATCATTTCCAGCGCCAACAATATTGCCAATCTAGATTCATTCAGTGAGGGAATGCAACAGCTTGCAGACCCACGGCAGACCGACGCCGCAGGAGCCGAGCAGCTGATTCAAAGCATGCCAGCGAGTATTTGGTTGTCCTACGGTGTCCATGGTAATGAAATTTCATCACCAGAAGCCTCCCTACTCACCGCTTATCACCTGTTAGCGGCCGAAGACCAAGCAACGCAGGCAATGCTTGATAACACCATGGTCTTCATTGACCCATTGCAGAATCCTGACGGCCGCGGTCGTTTTGTGAGCCGCTACTATATGACGGCGGGGTTAGAGCACAGCGCAGACCGTATTTCCGCAGAACACAATGAGCCGTGGCCGAGTGGTCGCAGTAACCATTATTTGTTCGACATGAACCGTGATTGGATCGCTTTAACGCAGCCTGAAATTTCCGGACAAGTCGATGCATTACTCGATTACTATCCGTTGATTTTTGTTGATTTACACGAGATGGGTGGTGACACCAGCTACTATTTTACTCCTGAAGCGCGGCCTTATAACCCGCTGATCACAAAAACGCAGCGCGAAGCGTTATGGCAAATTGGTGAAAATAACGCCAAGTGGTTTGATGAACGCGGCTATCAGTATTTTACCCGCGAAATCTTCGATGCGTTTTATCCGGGTTACGGAGCCAGTTGGCCGCTTTATCACGGTTCACTCGCTATGACCTACGAAATGGCCTCTGCGCGTGGACACAAATGGCGCACCAAAGATGGCACCATTTTGACCTATGGTGACGGTGTCAAACGTCACTTTGTTGCGTCTGTTGCCACTATTGAGAGCGCGTCTCAAAATCGTCAGCAACTCTTGCAGAATTTTTGGAACTACCGCAGCCAAGCCATTCGAGACGGCCGTGGCAGCGATAATCGCGTTCGCATCATTCCGGGTACCGACGATGCAGCAGCAGCACGCAAGTTAGCAGGACTGCTGGTGCAACATGGTGTCGAAGTGAACCAAGCGACCGAGTCATTCAAAGTATGTGGCAATAATTATCCAGCCGGCAGCTATATCGTCGATGGCGCACAACCCGCACAATATATGGTGCGAACTTTGTTAGACGAGCGCATCGATATGGATCAGCCGTTTATCGATGATCAAGAAGAGCGACGTGCGAACAATTTACCGGACGAAATCTACGATGTGACTGCATGGTCATTACCACTCATGTTCAACGTCGATATTGATGCCTGTAATAGCGTCCCATCGGTCGATAAAATCTCCGTTGATGGCCGTCTCATCGAGTCAGGTAGCGTCACCAACGCCGATGCGAAACTCGGTTACATAGTTGCTTGGGGCGATATGAATGCGGGCCGCTTCCTCACTGCAGCCCTGCGCGCTGGGTTACATGTGAAGCAGAGTGATCTTGCGTTCAAACATGTGAACGGCAAGACCTACCCTGCAGGAAGTTTGATTTTGACGCATGCTGAGAATGAAGCGGACCTCGCAGCAGCGGTGCTCGAACTTGCTCGTGACAGCGGCGCACAGGTTGATGGCGTTGATCGCAGTTGGGTCCTCGAGGGACCAAACTTTGGCTCTATGAACGTCAATCGCGTTCATGCACCGAACGTTGCCATGGCCTGGGATGAGCCATTCTCAAGCTTAAATGCCGGTCACACTCGATTCGTAATCGAACAACAGTTCAATTATCCAGTGACGGCTATTCGCACGGAGCAGTTGGCACGTTCCAACCTCAGTCATTATCAAGTCTTGATCTTACCCGCGCTGGCTGGAAACTTCTCGTATGCGCTAGGCGAAGCTGGGCTAGCAAACTTGAAAGACTGGGTGCAGAAAGGTGGCGTTCTCATCACGCTGGGAACTGCGACACGTTGGGCTGTCGATAACGACCTTCTCGCCAGCGCTCGTGAAGCTGCCATTACCGATAAAGAACCTGGCCATGGTGACGAAAACCGAGTGGACGGATTACTTCTTGAAACTGCCAAAGATCTTGCTCACTACATTCAAGCAGACGAGGCCGATCCGTATTGGACCGCCGGTATTCTCGCTCGCGGTGAAGTAGACCAAGATCACTGGCTGGCGGCGGGCGTTATGCCTGAGGTGGTCAGCATTACTGTCGGCAATGACATTTATCGTCCACTAACCATTGATAACGGCCGCAATATCGTCAGCTATGCAGCAGCAGACCGAGTTGTTGCTAGTGGCTACCTGTGGGCCGAAAATCAACAACAATTGGCACACAAACCAGTGTTGATGTGGCAACCGCACGGCCGTGGGATGTTGGTCTCGTTTACACAAGAACCGACTTATCGTGCGTACCTTGACGGCATGAACTTGCTGCTAATGAACGCCATCTTTGGTGGTTCTGCGCACGCGCGACCTCTGCGTTAACCGCGACGAAATGAAAAAAGGCGTTGCCGTTATTCCAGCGGCAACGCCTTTTTTATAACTTGAATATGAATGTTGCAGCCTAATCGTCGCTGGTATCGTCAGCACTGATGCGCGATGCAACCGCTCCACGTTGATCTTTGTACTTCGCGTCTTTACGTTTGCTGTAAGGGCGCAAACAAGGCTCATCCAGCAACTCAAAGCTCAATGCCCCAATTTTCATCAGTGGTCGTAAAGCGAGCGGAAGTTTCCCACTATTAAAAAACTCGAGGACCACCTGCCCTGACCAACCTGGATCAATTCGATGCGCAGTGACATGTACCATGAGTCCAAGTCGAGCGAGTGAGGAGCGACCATCTAGCCAACCAACCATATTATCGGGTAAAGTCACCGATTCATGAGTGACAGCCAAAGCAAACTCACCAGGGTGAATAAAGAAAGCCTGATCTTCAGTCAAGACAATCGCATCACTCATCACTTGTTCAATCGCACGCTCGATATCATCACGGGGTCCACTGATATCAATAAAAGGTGCGGCATGATCTTGTAACACTCGAAATTCATTTCCGAGATGAATATCGACCGTCACACCAGTGATATCCGCGGATTTGGGTCGTGGCTCGAGATGGATAATGCCTTGATCTAGGTAGCTTTCAATTTGTCGATCGGTCAAACGCATAGTTTCTTTCTCCTTGAAGCCTGACTATACCCGATCCTGCGCTTGCAGGTATAGCTGCGCAGCTAAACGTGCGGCAGAGTTTTCAATCGTAGCGGCCAAAGTACTCGACTGTGCCAATATGGCTTCGACTTGACCTGCATCCAAACTCTCACGCAAGCCCCTATCGAGTGGCCATTGCCCGAGCAGCGATACATTCTCCGCGGCAGCTGTCTCGGCTCCGCCAGAATGCCCAAAGAGGTCTTCGTGATGACCGCACTGTGGACACGTATAACCACTCATGTTCTCAATCAAGCCCGTGATCGGAACCCCAACTTTACGAAACATAGTGATACCCTTGTAAGCATCAGCCAGCGCAATAGTCTGTGGCGTTGTGACTATAACCGCACCAGTAATCGGGAGTTTCTGAGCGAAGGTTAATTGAATATCACCAGTCCCGGGCGGTAAATCGACTAATAAGTAATCCAACGCCGGCCATTTGGTATCGCGCATTAACTGTTGCAATGCTGCACTGGCCATTGGTCCTCGCCAAATAGCGGCATCCTTCGCATCACTTAAATAACCGAGTGAACTGACGTGCACACCAGCGCGGTGATGGGGAATCATTTTTTGTTGTTCGTTGAATACCAACTTCTGTTCTGGTTGCCCGAACATGGTCGGCATCGATGGTCCGTACAAATCTGCATCCAGAACACCTACTTTGGCGCCAAAACGAGCTAACGCTACGGCCAACTGTGCGGTGACCGATGACTTTCCAACGCCCCCTTTGCCCGAGGCAATCAACACCACATTACCGTAAATCATCGGCAGATCAGGCTGTGAGTTAGGGAGTTTACGAATATTGCAATGGAGCGACCAGTCAAAACGACTCAACAGGCTATGTTCAAGTAGCGGTGTTAAAACCGTTGTCGGTGCTGCAAAAGGTAAAGTCAGAAGCGCCTGGTTGGAGCCAGTACGCTGAAACCATTCGAGTGACGGTGACTCAGGCCAGTTCGGAAGTCTGATTTGCGCCAATGCATCGACTTCATCTTGGCTCCATTGCGCCCCGTCTACTGAGGCTGACTTTTTCTGCGCTTTTTGCTTCATCCAATCGAACACACCACACTCCTTTCCCGAAATACAATCGAGCACTTCTGAGTTCTTTCTAACGCTTACGAATCCGCTCATGATACGGCTAGTGTAGCTGGATTGCCACGCTTGATTCGGGTACACTTTGCAGTCTTTCCACAGCGATAAAATAGGACTCTGAATGACAGCTCCGCGTAAGATTTTGGTCACCAATGCCCTGCCGTATGCCAATGGTCCGATTCATATCGGCCATATGCTAGGTTATATCCAAGCGGACATCTGGGTGCGCTTCCAAAAATTGCGTGGGAACGAGTGTCATTTTGTCTGCGCAGACGACGCTCATGGCACACCGATTATGCTGAAGGCCAAACAACTTGGTATTGAGCCAGAGCAAATGATTGCGGACATGAATCAAGCTCATCAGGCTGACTTCGCCGATTTCCATGTGGCATTCGACAACTATCATTCGACACATAGTCCTGAAAACCGTGAGTTAGCGGAACTGATTTACACCCGTTTACGTGACCATGGCTATATTAAAACCAAAACTATCGAACAGTTGTTTGACCCAGAACAGAAAATGTTTCTGCCAGACCGCTTTGTGAAAGGCGACTGCCCGAAATGCGGCGCGACCGATCAGTATGGCGATAACTGCGACGTCTGTGGCGCAACCTATGCGCCGACTGAGCTAAAAAACCCCAAATCAGCAGTCTCAGGCGCTACTCCGGTATTGCGTGAATCTGAACATTACTTTTTCGACCTCCCAGCGTTTGAGGACATGCTCAAAGCTTGGACCCGCTCAGGGTCACTACAAGACGAGATGGCCAATAAACTGAACGAATGGTTTGAGTCTGGATTACAGCGTTGGGATATCAGCCGTGACGCACCCTACTTTGGCTTTGAAATTCCTGACGCGCCCGGCAAATATTTCTACGTGTGGTTGGATGCGCCAATTGGTTATATGGGCTCATTCAAGAATTACTGTGACCGTACCGGTGCCGCTGATTTTGATACCTTCTGGAAAGTCGGTAGCGAGGCTGAGGTTTATCACTTCATTGGCAAGGACATCATTTATTTTCACAGCCTGTTCTGGCCCGCCATGCTCAAAGGTGCGGACTTCCGCCAACCTACCAATGTCTGGGCACATGGCTTCATTACCGTAAACGGCACCAAAATGTCCAAATCGAAAGGGACATTTGTGATGGCGCGTACCTATCTCGACCATCTCGACCCAGATTATTTGCGCTATTATTTTGCCGCCAAGCTCACCAGTCGCATTGATGATTTAGATTTGAATCTGACGGACTTTGCGCAGCGCGTGAATGCTGATTTAGTCGGTAAAGTTGTCAATATTGCTAGCCGATGTGCTGGTTTTATTCAGAAAAAGTTTGCTGGCCAATTAAAAGCTGAGTTAACAGACCGAAGCTTACTCGATGAGTTTCAAAGTGCTGGTGATTCTCTCGCAACCTTGTACGAAAAACGTGAATTTTCGCGTGCCATGCGAGACATTATGGCATTAGCTGACAAGGCAAATTTCTACATTGCCGAAAAAGAACCATGGCAGCTTGCCAAAGATCCAGAAAAGCTCGATGAAGTGCATGAAATTTGCTCGATCGGGATCAACTTGTTCCGCTTACTGATGATCTACCTCACGCCAGTAGTCCCTGCATTAGCTGAGCGCGTGCAGGGTTTCTTGAATGATTCCTTTAACTGGGACAGTCATCGTCAATTATTGCTCGGTCACGCCATCGAGCCTTTTAAAGCACTACTACAACGCATTGAAATGGAAAAAATAGAAGCCATGATTGAAGACAGTAAATCGCAAGCGCCAACGCCAGCAGCAACGACCAATGGTGAACTTGAAAAAGATCCCATCAGTGCTGAAATTCAATTTGATGACTTCGCTAAAATCGATTTGCGTATCGCGTTGATTGCCAACGCCGAACATGTCGAGGGCGCAGACAAGTTATTGAAACTGACTTTAGACTTAGGCGGTGAAACACGCCAAGTCTTTGCCGGTATCAAATCAGCCTATACCCCAGAAAAACTGATTGGCCAACATACCGTTATGGTCGCAAATTTAGCACCACGGAAAATGCGTTTCGGTCTGTCCGAAGGCATGGTTCTCGCTGCAGGTCCCGGTGGTGAAGATCTATGGATTCTGAATCCGCATGAAGGTGCGAAACCTGGAATGCGAGTTAAATAATGGTCGCTACGGTCCATCTCAGTCCTGGCAAAGACAAATCATTACGGCGTCTGCACCCTTGGATATTCAGCGGCGCGATCGATCGCGTTAAAGGTAAACCGGAATCTGGTGAGACCGTGTCGGTGCACAGTGCTGAGGGTGACTGGTTGGGTTACGCCGCTTGGTCACCGCAATCACAAATTCGTGCACGGATCTGGAGTTTCAGTCAACGCGATAGCATTAATGCCGAGTTCTTTTTAACGCGTATTCGAGCGGCGCAAGAGTTGCGCAGCGGTCTGGCGTTGAATTCCAATGCATACCGTGTCGTCGCTGCAGAATCGGATGAGCTTCCGGGCATCACCATCGATCGATATGACAACTGGTTGGTTTGCCAATTGCTCAGTGCTGGCGCTGAAAATTGGCGCGACGCGATTGTTGCGGCTTTGCGCGAATGCTTTCCAGAATGCAGCATCCTCGAACGCTCAGACGTCGATGTGCGGCGCAAAGAAGGTTTAGAGCCCATCGTTCAAGTTCTCCATCAGCAAGCGGATGCCACCATCGATGACGTCATCTGGATTCAAGAGCACGGCATTGAGCTCGGAGTTGACCTGCTGAAAGGTCACAAAACTGGCTATTACCTTGATCAGCGGGATAGTCGGCAAGCCATCATGAAATACGCCAAAGGCAAGCGTGTATTAAATGCGTTCAGCTACACTGGCGGTTTCGGAGTATTTGCTGCCCAAGCTGGAGCCAGTGAAGTCGTGAATTTGGATGTGTCTGAGAGCGCATTAACTCAAGCAACCTTGAACCATGAACGCAATCAGCTACCGGCACCTACTAACCAACAAATCGATGTGTTTGAAGCATTGCGTCAATTCCACCATACCGGTGAGCGATTCGATGTAATTGTTCTGGATCCACCCAAGTTTGTTGATAGCAAAGCCAACTTGATGTCCGCATGCCGCGGCTACAAAGACATCAACCGGCTGGCTTGCATGATTTTGAAGCCAGGTGGCACGCTATTCACTTTTTCCTGCTCAGGCCTACTGTCAGGCGAATTATTCCAAAAAGTCGTCGCTGATGCCGCCCTAGACGCTAAGCGCCCTATGCATATCATCGAACGCCTGTTCCAAGGCGCCGATCATCCAGTGCGCACCAATTTCCCAGAATCGCTCTACCTCAAAGGACTCGTCCTCCGCGGTTGATTATCTGTTGGGAGTCTGCAAGCCTGATCATTATTCGACTACACTTGGTACTATTAGAGTAAGAATGACAACGGAGTTTGGCTATGACGAATGAAACAGCGGGAAATACAACACTGTTTACGAAGATCATCAATCGTGAGATTCCAGCAGACATTGTCTACGAAGATGAGCATGCTTTGGCATTTCGGGACATTAATCCGCAAGCCCCTGTGCATGTATTGATTATTCCGAAAAAGCCGATTGCGACGATCAACGACATTACTGAGGATGATCGTGAATTGGTCGGTCATCTCTATGTGGTAGCCGCCAAACTCGCTGTTCAATTTGGTTTTGCGAAAGCTGGCTATCGGGTCGTGATGAATTGTAATGAGGATGGTGGGCAGTCGGTCTACCACATTCACTTACACCTGCTGGCTGGTGTCACCATGGGCTGGCCGCCGTTTGCAAATCATCAGCCCAAACAAGTCTAAAGCTATGAGTCACACATTATGAGTGCTGAATTATGGATCCGCCTGGGTTGTTTTTTGGGTGTCCTGCTCGTAATGATTGGCTGGGAATACTTGAGCCCGAAACGTTCCAATCGAATTGCTAAAGCGCTGCGTTGGCGGACTAATTTCAGCATGGTCGTTGTGAGCAGCGTACTGCTGCGGTTACTCATCCCGGCAGGAGCTATCGGCGCTGCCTTGTGGACGGAGACCAATGGCTTTGGTGTATTGCATGCGCTAAACGCAAGCACCGTCGTGGCGCTGGTCAGTGGTTTTCTGCTGCTCGATGTTGCGATCTATTGGCAACACCGCCTGTTTCACCGTATCCCATGGCTATGGCGCTTGCACCGTGTCCATCATGCCGACCTCGACTTTGACGTCAGTACCGGCCTGCGCTTTCATCCGATTGAAATTCTATTGAGTATGGTCATTAAGATTGCGGTCGTCGTTGCATTTGGCATTCCTGCCATTGCCGTTCTCATCTTTGAAGTTGTTTTGAACGCAACGTCCCTTTTCAATCATGGCAACGTTGCGTTACCGCGCTGGCTCGAGAGACCGGTACGGATGCTTATCGTGACGCAAGAGATGCACCGCATACACCATTCGCAACGTCCGATTGAAACGGATAGCAATTTTAGCTTTAATTTTTCGGTCTGGGATCGCTTGTTTGGAACCTACACCGCACAATCGAAAGATGGCTCCGATGGCATCAAAATCGGCCTGAAAGAGTATGAAAATGAACGTGAATCTGCTTGCTTTTGGTCATTGCTGACGAATCCTTTTCGCGCCGCACCGACACGCGAAACTAACGTAAAGTCTGATACCCCGACCACAACCGAATAGCCGCTGTCAGCCAACACAATGCCGCAAAACTAAGAGCCAACGCCGGAAACCACTGCGGCCAGAGGCAAAATGCGACAAAAGCCAGAATCGTCTCAAATCCTTCAGTAATTCCACCCATGTAATATAGTGATTTGTTTGGATAGTTCGGATTATCGATACCACGTTTCGAGGCCACAGCAGCAAAGGCTAGAAATGTCGCCCCCGTCCCCATAAACGTTAGCATGAGAAAAGCTGCCGCTACGGCGTTTTGCTCGAGATCAGCCAGCAAAAATCCGAAGGGTATGGCGGAGTAGAAAATAAAATCAAAAACACTATCAATATAGCCGCCGGCATCACTTGTTGTGGTCAAACGTGCAACGGCTCCATCGAGTCCGTCGGCAACGCGATTAACGAGAATCAAAACCAATGCTAGCCCATACCATTGCATTGCCAACGCCGGCACCGCCAGTAACCCCAAACCAAATCCGGCAATGGTGACTTGATCGGCTCGAACGCCACGAGCAACCAATGGACTAGCCAGCTTCGCGAGAATGGGACGTAAGGTTTTATTGAGTAATGGATCGATCACAGCTGTGACTCCGGCCATTGCATAACAGCCACTTGATTGGCGGTCGCCGTTGCAAAATCATCGCTTTGGTGGCTGACCATGACCGTCGCGATACCGCGTTCGTGACAGCGTTGAAATGCCCAGTCGCGAATACGTTCGCGAAGCGATTGATCGAGTGCAGCAAACGGCTCATCGAGCAACAACACCCGCGGCTCGTTCAACAATGCTCGCAGTAGTCCGACACGAGCACGTTGACCACCGCTCAGCGCTGTGGGCAATGCCTGCGCATACTTTGCCAATTGCACTTGTTCCAGCTCGGCGAGCACATGCTCGACTTGGTCTTGACGAGGAAGTTTCCGTTGCGCACGCGGCAGAGCAAATAATAGGTTATCCATGACTGAGAGATGTGGAAACAACAAAATATCTTGAAAGACAATTCCCATCGAACGTTCTGCAATAGCGAGCTCATCCACACGCTCACCAGCAACATAGATTTTACCCAGCACTTTTACGTAATTCGGTGCATCACCCAGTAACCAACGTAGCAACGTCGATTTACCACTTCCGCTTGGGCCCATGACACCTAAAGTACAACCCGCATTGACTTGCAATGCTGGCACCTCCACCTGATGATCGCGCCAACGAAAGTGAATTGGACTGGTGCTGAGTACCACCGTATCGCTCATTGTATCTCCCCCTCGCGAGCAGCGGTTGCTCGCGGTTTGAGCACCACCAACACCAGTGCGCACAACAACCACATGGTCAGCGCATACAGTGCCTGCATAGAACTATTGGAACCACTGCTGAGTGCAACAAAGTCTGTCGTCAACGTCGACACTCGCCCACCACCGATTAACAGTGTTGGAACATATTGAGCAATGCTGACGAGCATTGCCAGTGCGAAGGCCGTTAACAGTGGCACTTTGAGAAGTGGTCGTTTTACTGCCCACCAAGCCCGCCAAAACGAGTAACCAAAGGTTTGGCTTTGTTGCAGATAGCGTTGTTCAAAACGTTCCTCGGCAGGTAAATATGCTAGTAGTGCATAGGCATATGAAAATGGGACATGTGCCCATGCCACCCAAAACAGATTCGTGTCCGTCCACGGTATCCACACCAACACTAGAAACACTTGCGGTATGAATAATGGAAGCAGTAACAGCGCCATAGGTATTTTCTGTTGTCGCGCGCGCTGCCACTCTGCAGTCACAATACACAAGGCCAAACTGATACTCGCCACTACCACCGCTATCCAGAATGCACGCCAAGCTCCCATGGCTAGGAATAACCATTCATTGTGCCATAGGGTGAAGTCCCACTGTTGTGGTAGCAACGCTGGATAAAACCAGCCGCGACCATGCACCAACGCGACCAGCGCAACCAACAATAGGATTGCCAGCCCCATAAAAGCTGAGGGCAACACTCGCCCGATTCGGCTAATTTTTAATAGTATCAACTCGCTTTGCGTCACAGCACGTGACAACAGACGTTGCGCCCAAGTAAACAAAATCCATTCCTGGAGGCGAACCCAACCACACACCAACACAGCTAATAGCGCTAGCACTACGCTACCAACCACAGCTAACTGTTGACTGAGCGGATTAAACTGGAGCTGCCATTGCACAACCTGAACAGCTAATGGTGCAGGCGTTTGCGGTGCAGCAAAGAGGGCTAAATCAACGACCGTGAGGCTGTATACCGCAACCACACACAATGGTAAGCGCAATCGTTGTACCAATGCGGGGATGACAATGAGCCACCAAGTTCGTGTTTCACTATGCCCCTGACTACGACCAATCAATAGCCAGCGCTCCAGTGGTAATTACTGCAACGCTCGCAAAGTCATAAACCACATAAAAGGTAATTCTTTCGCGATCAAGATAATCCATAAGCTCACTAGGTATTGGCGGTCAAACCATGGCATCCAGGGCGTCTCGACGGGTATCAAACGCCATAACCACCCC
>PYVG01000070.1 GCA_003030745.1 Pseudidiomarina aestuarii
GCTAAACGTGGCTCATCGTCAATTGCATGCGGTAAGCCAATTGGCGCGAATAGGCCCATGGCCGGTAGCTGCTGAAGTTCAGGGAGTTCCGCAAACTCAGTTACTATGGTCATGCCTTGCGCTTCGAGTTCTGGTAACCAGTTTTTGTCGTCACGATTAAAGTGCGCATAACCGCCACCCAACATGACATCAAAGCTCCATTGTCCATCAGCAATGGGAGTTGCCATGGAATCGGCAATTTGGTGATACATATTGCGTGAAGGGTGGTGGGTAAAGAACGAAGCAGGAGTGGCATGCGTTACTTGTGATGTGGATACGGCACCGGTTAGCCAACCATTTTGTCGCGCTAACTCCATCAGTGTTTGCTGTGGATGTTTATTGGCATCGATACCAATGGCACCGTTATAACTCTTGATTCCGGTCGCTAAGGCGGTTGCACTGGACGCTGAATCAGTCACCCAAGTGTCATCATCTGGATAGGTGGTTGCTGCACCAACCAACAAATCGTCAAAAGGTGTTGATGCCAGGGCATCAGCGCCCAGTTCGCTCATGGCGTAGCGGTAAGCCGAGATATACTCAAAGCCCATGCCATCGCCAATCATGAAAATGATATTTGGTGGTGTTGTTTCGGTAGTCGATTCTGAGGTTGAATCGGTGGTGGCGCAACTGGCAGTGCTGAGTGCAGCGGCTATTGCCAGAGCCATCAAAGATTTGGATTTCATGACTGGTTCCTCGTCAATATAAGTGCCGATATCCTAGCACAGCTGCGTGACAATGCAGTGACAATATGGACTTTGCACACGCATAAAAATTTCGAATCAAGACACTTGAAATGTGAATCAATCAGCCACAAATAATGAGTACCAAGATGTCTCCAAGAGAGTCTTGGCCACTTAAATTATTGCTTCTTAGGAGAATGATGATGGCAACAATTGATTTATCCCCGTTATACCGTAGTTCGATTGGTTTTGACCGTATGGCTCGTTTGCTTGATGCCGCAATGCGTGCAGATGGAAATGGTGCAGGTGGTTATCCTCCCTACAACATCGAAGTGATTGATGAGAACCGCTACGCAATCACTCTTGCGGTTGCTGGTTTTGAGGAAGATGAACTGAGTATCGAAGTCGAGAACGGTATACTCAAAGTGCAGGGCAAAAAAGCTGAAGACCAAGAAGAGCGTCACTATTTACACAAAGGTGTCGCGTTTCGCAGCTTTGAGCGGAAATTCAATCTAGCTGATCATGTCGAAGTGATTGGCGCCGAAATGAAAAATGGCTTATTGACCATTGGGCTCGAGAAGATCGTGCCAGAGGCAATGAAGCCAAAACAAATCAAAATCGGCAAATCACTCAATCTTCTTGAGAAAAAGTCGAGTTAACTCGTACTGAAATGAAAACAGCCAGCTTGAAGCTGGCTGTTTTTTTTAGTCGTTCGGGTCACAACTGTGTTCGGTGACTTTCCATACAATGGGTTCCCAATAACCGGCATTCACTCGGTCGTAACGTTTGTCCGCAATAAAATGAGCGGCCAAATGATACTTCTTGTTGGGTTCAACAACTAAGCGAAGCAATTTCTCAGTCCGTAAACTAGGTGAGCGAGTCGCTCGTGGGTCGCCGATTTTTTCATGGAGACCAATAATGTGCTCACCAACTCCCAACTTAATCACTGGATTCTTGATGCGTGTATCTTCGCCATTGATCGTGTTGATAAACGCGGGGTAATAGTCTCGTGTCACTGGTGGCTGCAGAAATATACTTACGCGTCCACAGGCGCTCGCATTTTGAATTGCATGGGCCGTTTCTTCAAAGGTTGAATCAACTTCAAGACGCCAACCAGGCACCACAGTGGCACGGACGATACTCTCGAGCGTCACACTTTTGTCATCGCGCTCGATGGTAATGTTAAATGTGCGACCGTGCTCCAGATCATCAAATTTTTGCAGAATGGTTTGTAATGACTCGCGCTCAACCGATGTGCCATTGATATGCGTGAGATGGTCACCCGCTTTAACGCCCATGTCAGCTGCGACGGTACCCGGACGAACGCTGA
>PYVG01000071.1 GCA_003030745.1 Pseudidiomarina aestuarii
AGGCAAACTAGCAATTGAAACGAGCAAATATAGGGATGTGAAATATCCTCTAGCGCACGAATACCCGGGCGATGAAGTGGACGAAGCGCCTTATATTGAAGGGGTGCGTAAGCATCTATTGGAAGCCGTCCAGCACCGCTTAACAGCCGATGTTCCAGTTGGATGCTACCTCTCTGGCGGCATTGACTCCTGTGCGATTCTGGGGCTATCTGCAGCGTCTACACAGACTTCCGTGAAGGCCTTTACCATTGGCTTTGACTCCAGTGACTATGATGAGACACCTATTGCGCAGGAAATGGCAGAGGCCACCGGTGCTGATCATCACATCATGCGACTCAAAGCTGATGATCTGTATGACCATTTTGTGAAGACGATTTGGCATACTGAACGCACTATCTACAACACCCTTGGCGTCGCAAAATATTTAATGAGCCAACAGGTTCATGATGTGAATTATAAGGTGGTGTTGACTGGGGAAGGCTCAGACGAATTATTTGCGGGTTATCCGGCATTCCGCAAGGACATGTTCTTACACGGCTTAGATCATCTACCCGATAGCGAACGTAAAGCCTGGCAAGAGCTGTTGGAGAAAAATAATAAGCTCTTTAAGGGCGCTATGTTGGCGCGTGAAGAATTTGTCAGTCCAGCGTTTAACGCCAAGATGGGATTCACCCCAAGTTGTGTCCAGCCATGGTTATCTTGCGCTGATGTCGCACTCCCATTGATTGCGGCTGAGCGGCGTGCTGATGTCGAAGATTACGACCCAGGCTCGGCTATTGCAGCAACACTCGATGAAGAAATGCTGAAGGGCAGACACCCGCTCGATCGCGCGCAGTATGTGTGGATAAAAACCATGTTGGAAGGGCAAATTCTGACTTGGGGTGGAGACCGTGTCGATATGGCGAACTCCATGGAAGCTCGGCCGGCGTTTTTGGACCACCATTTGGCTGAGTATGCTTTCACCGTACCGCCACATTTGCGGATCAAGGGTAATAAAGAGAAATATGTGCTGCGTGAGGCAATGAAAGGGTTGCTTCCAGAAACGCTGTATAAGCGCGAGAAGTTTGCATTTATGGCACCGCCGGCGCATACGGATCCGAAGAAATGGCAAGCCGTGCTAAAATTAGCGGAGCAGTTTTTGTCTGAAGAGGCGGTTACTCAAGCCGGTTTGTTGGACTATGAGATGGTTCAAGCCACTTTTGCCAAGCATGAAGATGAAACCGTGCCCATTGATGAGAAAGTACAACTGGATGCAGTGATTAATCACATGCTAGGGGTACAGATTCTGCACCATCACTTTGTGCAGACTGATGTGCCTGCGTTGGCCGCAACGCGAGCGAAAGAATTAGGCTGGCACGCATAGTGCCAGCCCGTTTGGGTTCTACTTCACGATATTGAGGAGGACCTTGGCAATATCGGTGTGGTCTTGATAGCCGCGCAGTTGCTCGCCGTACAGACCTTCGGCGAGAACCGGCACATCAACAGCGGTGTGACCGGTCGTGGTCCAGCCGGTGCGCGTATGCTTGCTAATCAGCGGCACCAACACAGCGCCTAAAGCATACTGCTTGTCACGAGCACGCTCTGATTCAGGCAATTCCGCCTCGATCAATTGTTGCCAGTCGTCATCGCTAAAGTCGAGATTCAACCGCGGTTGCAAGTACTCGCGCCATTGCTCGCGCGGCATTCCGAGTAATTGTTCAGTCAGAAACGCGAGCGAGTTTTGAATACCCATCACGCGCTCCGAGTACCAAGCGTATTCGCCGCCTTGGCCCAATGTTAAGCCGCCAGTCGAATGATCCGCTGTGATAACCAATAGGGTGTTTGGATGCTCTGCTTGAAAGGCTTTAACGACCTCAATGGCAGCGGCAAAATCAGCCATTTCATGCACCGCACAAGCGATATCATTCGCGTGGCCACACCAGTCAATTTGACTTCCCTCGATCATCAAGGCGAAAGGTTGTCCCTCCGTCTGTTGATCTGTCAGGAGTCGCA
>PYVG01000072.1 GCA_003030745.1 Pseudidiomarina aestuarii
CACCGGAATGTCCAATCTGAGTTTGGGAAAACTGCCACCTTAACTTGGTCTTGTGCGAAAAGAGGTAACCAATGCTCTAGCAATTCTTCGAGGCTGATTTCTGCTACTTGATGTCCTGGAAAGTTTACATCTGTGATTTTTTGAGCGTATTCAGGGTGCGGCCATAGAGGGAAATATTCGAAGTCTTCAGGCGCTAATGGAACGAGCCACCCTTCATGGTTTTTCACGCCCCATAACTGCTGCCAATCCGCCACTCTACTTAAGAAGTGATCGTATCTTTTAAAACTATCCAATGCCAAAACAGCTTCATACTGTTTATCGGTCATTTTGTATGGCACTGACTCTCCCTTAAAACATAACATTTGTATAATGTTCCAGCACGCATACCTATTTGGTAACCGAAGCCATTAAGCCGCCAATCAACAACGAATTTTCTCAATGAAATTCACTGATAACTCCGAACAAAACATGCGTACTTGTTTTGCATTTTCTTGTCGCTTGATAACACTTTTTTTGTAGTAATTATGTAAGTGAATGTAGGGCATAATTATCCGAGATACAAGACAAACGTTTTCGACAAAACTTTTAAACGTGAGCGCTGAGTTCTAGCAGGAGAAACTACAGACGCAGCGTTTAGTAACTTTAGAGCTGTATCTCAAAAAGTAACTTAGATAATCTGATAGTGACCTAACTGTAGATCAAAGGTAGAGGATACTCCATGAACGATTTATCTGTTAAAGACTTGGCAGTACTCCAACTCTCCAAGTGGGAAAGTTTGTTTAACAATCAACTCAGAATTTATCCAGATTATTATTTAGAGTTCCGAATATTGATTGAATCCTCGTATTGGGGAAGCAACTTGACGGATGAAATCTTCCATATTTCCGATCAGTACCCGAAGATGCACCAGATATTGCACAATTGCTGGGATAATTTTGAATCAAGTTTTGATCGAGTTTTTCCGCAAATCACGCAAAGTAAAATCAATGAAATAAGAAAGCTTGCAATCGAAGTAGGCTATGAAAATTCGCCGGTGAAGAAAAATTTCTTACTCAATAGAATTCATTCATTTACGGCTCCTAAGGGCGTTTGTAGTTATTATCGAGCGGTAGAAAGAGGCTTCCATATCTGCTTTATGATTCTCAATTCTAGATCGTTCGATAGCATAGAGAGTAAAAAAATATTGAAGCTACTTGGAGAAGTTACCGCTGATGCCAATATGAGTGGGGTACTTGCGTTGGAAAAAATCATTTTATTGGAGAGCAAGTTAGACATATCTGATAGTTCGCTCTTAAAGGAGTTTGTCTTACAACTGATAAAATCGGGCGAGACCGAAAGCATCGAGTTCAAGGAATCTCTAACTTTATCCAGAAAAGGGAGGTCTGTGCAGAAAGATATTGAATTTTCAACGTTAAAAGCGATAGCCGCATTTCTCAACACCGATGGTGGCCACTTAATCATAGGAGTTGATGACGATGGAGGGATCAGAGGGCTAGAACGCGAGGTTAACGAGAACTTTAAACAGAATTATGATAATTTCTATCGCCACATTCAGACCATTATAAAAGACAGGCTTGGACCCGACGCCTCGCGTTTGACTAATATTGAACCCATTTCAGTCGATGGAAGGACTATCGTACTAGTTGAAGTTCAACCTGTCAGTCACGCAATTAAACTCAAGAACAAGTTTTTCATACGAAAATATGCGAAGTGTGAGGAGCTTACAGGACAAGCACTCCAAGACCATCTAAAGATACGTTTTCCTCTTTAGAGGAGTAAGTCTACGTATTTCTAAATTTACTAATTTAAAATACCAATACATGCATGCTCTGCGCTAACACGAAAGCAATAAGTCCAAGTCAATGTTTTATGAGAGATGGTGGCCCCTCCCAGATTTGAACTGGGGACCAACCGATTATGAGTCGGGTGCTCTAACCACTGAGCTAAGGGGCCAT
>PYVG01000073.1 GCA_003030745.1 Pseudidiomarina aestuarii
GCGATGATAATCGCCAGTGGAAAATCCCACCAGGGCTGGTGCAGATCATGAAAGATGTCTAGTCAGGATGGTTGGCAAGGCGTCAATACGTCGTAGAATGGACGCTTACGGTTGGCAAGGCGTCAATACGTCGTAGAATGGACGCTTACGCTGCAAAACATCACCCAAATTTATCACCACGATCAATCGCGGCTTACAACCCGTTGCACTTTCATGTAACCACCAGCTTCAGCAGTCATACAGTTAATTGATCGTCAGCTAAGAGCGAAAAACGGAAGTTAATGCCTTTTAACCAATAAGAATCCACGTTAGCAAAAATCGCTTTAAAGTCTAGATCAACTCAATTTCGATTGACTAGCCAGATACGAATTAGCGCAAAAAGTTCTAATTTATATAAAAAGTCAACTTTTGAGGATCAATAGAAAAAGCTTTATATTTACCTAACAAATCAGCACCAACTATTAAATCGCAATGTTCTGGTGCCATAACTGCTTTGGGCTTAAATTTTATGAAAGGCTCAAACTCTTCAAAAGAAATTAAAATATGGGTCTTAGAAGGCAGCTCAAAGCTATGAAAGCCGCCTGTTTCAGTTGAAAATGGGTATAGCAGCTTTGCTTCTTGTAAGCGCAGACTATATAGAGAGAACTGGCTACCAGTATCAAGACAATAGTTGATATTTAAGTCATCGCTTTGATAAACAATTAATCCATTAACATATATATAATCGAATATTTCTTTATGTTCACTATCGACTATGTCTCTCAAATTTATCTTGGTATCATTTATAAAATAAAATTTATCATAAAACTGTGTAAGATTTCTAAGAGATAAAACTTTATCCTTTTGGAGTTTACTTGTCCAAATAAGCCCAATGCCCGGCAATTCCGTACATCTAGTTAACGTAATTATATTGCCAGATAAATTTCGTACTTCTTTCTCGGAATAATCAATATCACAATCAACTCCCCCTTCTGGCCAAACATTGGATTCAGCGCCAGAATCGACAATAAAACTTCCATCTGCTGTTGTGAATCTCATATTGTCATTTAAGCGAAATACATTTCCAACTTGTAATTCAACAAATTCATTAAAACTTTTACCGCTGTAAGTTGGAGGTTTTTTAAAATAAGTGTATTGGTCCGCATTGTCCAAAAATAACTGGCAAATATCTTCAACATCCCCGCAATCTATTTCAGACGAATGCCTAGCTGAATTAACAGCTTCTAGAGTTTTAGACAAGTTAAAATCAACCAATCTGAGACTTATCTTCGCTAAATCTACATTCGAACCGCACAAGCCCAGTCTATCCAATATTTGTTCTTCACTTAAGTCATTAAAGCTGAGGTGTGAAAGCTCTTCAAAAATGTAGATGGGGAGAAGGTCAATATTTCCAATCTTAGAGGTAAAAATTGATGCCAATACTGCACCCATTACACTTTCAAATTCATTACCCATTTTTCTATTTTTTTCTTTTAAAACCCCATAATCTTTACAATACTTATCCAAGTCTTTAGATACACTGAACTTTTCCGCTAACTCATTCCGCCAGCGGCCATCAAATTCAATTTTTAAATATTCATTTAACACCCTATATGAATTCAACGTCAAAAGGCTTGCTGCATACTCATTAATAAGTAATTTATTAAAAGCCCCTTTTTCAGCGAAAGGATTAAAATTTATATGGAAAACCTCGTGTGAAATTGAAGCAATTGTCGTTGCAAGTGATGCTGGTGAATATTCATCAAAGTACCACTTCGTCGGATCTCGGCTTTGTGCCAATAGCGGCGTAAGAGTCTGGTGCTTCGGGAGATGCCCACTTCCATACCCTGGTCAAATTCCTAAAAAGATGAGCGACAACCTATCGCAATCTATTCTGATAAAAAAATTATATTTCTGTGATATTTACGGACCGAGGTTTAAATTTAAAAATCAGCAAGTT
>PYVG01000074.1 GCA_003030745.1 Pseudidiomarina aestuarii
GCAACGAGATCATCAAAACTGAGAGGTTTTAGGCGTGCTTTGATGGTGTCAAGAATCGCCTCTCGCGACGGAATTTCAACCTCATATTCGGGTTGATCGGTGTTGATACCATCAGTTGGGTTGGACATGAAGCTCCATGAATTTACTTAAGACCTCTACATGATAGCAAAGAACCTTAGCGCACATACAAAAAACCCGAGGTCTTAGCTCGGGTTTTCAAAAAAATCAGGTGTTATCGAATGTACACGAAGCGACGAAGATCCTCACTGCGAGATTTTACATATCGACCATCCAATGTGTAGTACGAGTAAACAACGCGGAGCTGAAGGCGATGGCATGCGGCGCTTGACCCGTGAAACTTGTGATCAATTGATCAAGATTCCATTGCTGGGCAGCGTGAGTAGTTTGAATGTATCAGTGGCAACTGGGGTTTGTTTGTTTGAAGCCGTCCGGCAGCGACAAAACGTGAGTGGAAACTAAGCGATGTTGCTACGGAGTTGGTTGAACTTCCGCAATGGACAATCGAAACGTTCTTGGTGGCCACTGATGGTCACCGGAGCGCTATTGGTGCTTTTAGCGCTGGCATGGCTGCCAATCGGTGATTTGTTGCCTGAACAACGCAGCAACAAACCACAATTGGTTGTTAATTATCTGACTGCTGCAGCCGATCCGCGCTTTGATGAATTGCAGACCGAATTAAATCAACGGTTTCAATCTCGTCACGAATGGCGATTACGAGAGGTATCGACAGACTTTGCATGGCAGGTAAATATTGGTTTTGAGACCACTGCGGAGACCACTGTGTTAACCGCTGAATTGCTTGCACCATCTAAGCTGAAAGTTGCTTCTGGCAACGAAGTTCAAAGAATTCGCGTGCAAGCTCCAAATGAAGCTGCGTTGGTTTTGCCAGAGCAGTTGGTTAAAGTGTTAACCGAAAAGGTCGAAACCGCCGAAAACCAAGCAAACGACTTGTGATATCGACAGAAATCCGCTACACTCCCGCCGCTTAAATCAGTCTCTCGAAGTTTATTTAAAAACAAGCGTTCCTTGCTGCTGCCGGTGCGACTGAGCCAATACAGTAGCTATGAACCATAAGGAGCAGAAATGCGTCATTATGAAATCGTATTCATGGTCCATCCGGACCAGAGCGAGCAAGTACCTGGCATGATCGAGCGTTATAGCGAGACCATCAAAGCAGGTAACGGTACTATTCATCGTCTAGAAGACTGGGGCCGTCGTCAATTGGCTTACCCAATCAACAAGTTGCATAAAGCACACTATGTGTTGATGAACATCGAAGCGTCGTCTGAAGTTGTTGACGAGCTGGAAACAGCATTCCGATACAATGATGCGGTATTACGCAACATGATTATGCGTAAGAAAGAAGCGGAAACTGAAGTCTCGCACCAAATGGGCAAGAAAGATGACCGTCGTTCAGACCGTAACGAAGAGCAGGACGATAACGAAGCGGCATAAGCCGTGACGTCGCGTTCATCGATTGTGGAGCCAAGCTTCAATCAACTGGAACTCAGTGGCACGCTTACCAAGCCACCCCAATTGACCAAAAGCCCGGCTGGCATTCACCACTTAAGGTTCGTAGTTGAGCATCGCTCAGAACAGGTGGAGGCTAACTTACCACGCCGCAGTTATGTGAGATTGCAGGTTGTGTTAAGTGGTCAAGATGCACCACAGTGGAGCAAAGAATTAAGCGTTGGACAGGCAGTCACCGTTCGCGGTTTTTTGAATCGAGAAGAAGATAAAAACGGAATTGGTAAATTAGTACTGCACGCCCAGCAACTTGTTTTGATTTGAGGAGACCATCATGGCTCGTTTTTTCCGTCGCCGAATCGGCGCACAAGTCCAATCGGTACTGTCGTTGAGGTGCTGGGCGACCATA
>PYVG01000075.1 GCA_003030745.1 Pseudidiomarina aestuarii
GCCTTATCCTTTTTTCCATGCTGGTGTGCGTTTCTCGAGAAACGCTTGTAAGCCTTCTTGTCCCTCGGCAGAAACACGAATCGCAGCAATGCGTTCGATAGTGGTACGCCGAGTAGCTTCGTTCAAAGGTTGTTGGTCGATATCAAGCGCTAGCCGTTTCGCCGCGGTGACGGCTGCCGGACTGTTATCAATAAGCGCGGTCAGCAAAGGTTGCAGCGCGGATTCGAGGTCATCGGCCACTGTGTGCACGAGCCCTGTGTCATGAGCCACTGACGCGCCAAAACGTTCGGCAGTGAGCATGTATCGGCGTGCTTGGCGAGTGCCCATTGCACGCATCACATAAGGACTGATGACTGCCGGGATAAGACCAATTTTCACTTCACAATCGTGTGATCGCGGTGAAACTACTCGCAAAGACGCAGCAGGTGCGATTCTCTACTCTGCTGAACTTGCTACTCAATTAGCCTTGGACTCTATCCAGTTACTGGGTGGTAATGGCTATATTAACGAATACTCGACTGGTCGCTTGTTACGTGATGCCAAACTGTATGAAATTGGCGCCGGTACGTCAGAAATTCGCCGTATGTTGATCGGCCGCGAACTGTTTAGCGAATCAGCTTAATCAAGGAGTCACGTGTGACCGTATTATCCAGTGCAGTCAATCCGAAAGACCCAACTTATGTAGCCAATGCAGAAGCGATGCAAAAAGTGGTCGCTGATTTACAAGCAAAGGTGCATGCAATTAAGCAAGGTGGCGGGCCTAAGTATCAAGAACGTCATTTGGCGCGCGGCAAGTTATTAGCTCGGCAGCGCATCGAAAAGCTCATAGATAGTGGTTCACCCTTTCTTGAAATCGGCCAGTTTGCTGCGTGGGAATGTTACGACGACTATGTACCCGCAGCAGGTGTTGTAGCTGGTATTGGTCAAGTCGAGGGCGTGCAATGTATGATCGTCGCTAACGATGCCACGGTGAAAGGTGGAACCTATTACCCACTTACGGTCAAAAAACATCTCCGTGCGCAAGAAATTGCTGAACGCTGTCATTTGCCGTGTATTTACCTAGTCGACTCAGGCGGTGCTAACCTGCCCCGCCAAGACGAAGTATTTCCGGACCGTGATCACTTCGGTCGGATCTTCTTTAATCAAGCGCGGATGTCCGCACTCGGCATTCCTCAAATCGCCGTCGTAATGGGCTTATGTACCGCCGGTGGCGCTTATGTGCCGGCCATGGCTGACGAGAGTATTATTGTTAAAGAGCAAGGCACCATCTTCCTAGCCGGTCCCCCCCTAGTCAAAGCGGCTACCGGTGAAGAAGTCAGTGCCGAGGAACTCGGTGGTGCCGATGTCCACACGCGGGTATCTGGCGTTGCCGACCATTTTGCGCAAAACGATGAGCACGCCTTAGCGTTGGCGCGTCGTTCTGTTGCACGACTAAACTTCAAACCAGCGCATCCAGTGCCGCAGCATGCGGTTGAAGATCCGCTGTACGACGCTGCAGAAATCTATGGGATTGTCGGAACCGATCTGCGTAAACCTTACGATGTACGAGAAGTGATTGCGCGGATTGTTGACGGTTCCAATTTTGACGAGTTTAAACAAAATTACGGCAACACCTTGGTCACTGGTTTCGCCCGTATTCATGGCTACCCTGTTGGCATCGTTGCAAACAATGGCATCTTATTCTCTGAATCTGCACAAAAAGGTGCTCATTTCATTGAACTGTGTGCACAGCGCAAAATTCCTCTGGTGTTTTTACAGAACATTACCGGCTTTATGGTCGGTAAAAAGTACGAAGCCGAAGGTATTGCGAAGCACGGCGCCAAAATGGTGACCGCTGTCAGTTGTGCTGAAGTCCCTAAATTTACCGTGTTAATCGGTGGT
>PYVG01000076.1 GCA_003030745.1 Pseudidiomarina aestuarii
GTCGATACTAAAATTGGTCTGCTGGTTCCGAACATCAAACAAGTGCAGAACAAGAGCATTATTGATGTTGCCAATGAAGTGACTCGTTTAACGCAAGCAGCACGTGAAGGTCGCGTGGCGCAAGAAGATATGAAAGGTGGCACTATCACCATCTCGAATATCGGCGTTATTGGTGGCACGGTTGCGACTCCGATCATCAATAAACCTGAAGCAGCTATTGTGGCCTTGGGCAAAGTGCAGGCGTTACCGCGCTTCGATGCTAACGGCAACGTGGTTGCACGGCAAATGATGACCGCGAGTTGGTCGGGTGATCATCGCATTATTGATGGTGGCACTATTGCTCGCTTCAATAAGCGTTGGCAGGAATTCCTCGAGGATCCGACTTCGATGCTAGTACATATGATCTAGTGACTGGTGAACAGGGAATAGTGAACAGTGAAAAAAGGGCCGGATGGCCCTTTTTTTTAGCGTTTGGCTACTAGGTTGCGGACTAAGCCGGGGAAGAAGCGCTGCAAGAACGGCGCTAGCTTGGATAAGCCTGAACCGATGACTACTTCAGCTTTGCCTTTAGCAATGGCTTGTAGCGATTGAGCGGCACAGCTTTCGGCGGAAATGCCACCGGCATTGTCAGGGTCTTCGTGACCTAAAGCCGAGCCGTCGCCCGTTAGGGAGTTATGAGCAACTTGGGTGTTGATAAAACCGGGCAAAATGGACGTAACGGTCACGCCTTTGCCATAAGTTTCAGCGCGCAGTGAGTCCATAAAGCCAATCACACCGAATTTCGCACCGTTATAGCCACTACGCAGTTTCGTACCGACTTTACCTGCCACCGATGACACCGTGACGATATGACCGCTCTGGCGCTCTAACATCCGCGGTAACACCAGCTTGGTCAATGCAATGACCCCAAAGTAGTCAATTTCCATCAGCTGCCGATACACCTTCATATCGGTATCCAAAATCAACGAGCGTTGTGATACACCCGCATTGTTGATGAGGATATCGATTACTTGGTCACCTAATTCAGCGGCAGCAGTTGTTGCTGCCTGCTCAGGTTGGCTCAAGTCTAATGCCAATACGCGATGTCGCTCTGGGTGCGCCAACTCTTGGCGAACGGCTTCGAGGGCATCCGCACGACGTGACGTAAGAATCAAATGCGCACCGGCATCGGCAAGTTGCTTGGCCATGGCGAGACCGATGCCTGAAGAGGCACCGGTCAACCAAACGGTTTTACCTTGGTAGTAGGTCATGGGCATTAGCCTGCTGGATAGCCGTAGCTAGACTGAATACCGAGCGGAATACCTAGGCTCCAGTAGATGATCAAGAATGCTGACCAGATGACCATCAGTGATACCGTGAACGGCAACATCATAGCTACTAGCGAACCAATACCTGTGCCTTTCACATAACGCTGACAGTACAGCACCACCAGTGGGAAGTAAGGCAGTAATGGGGTGATGATGTTACTGATGGAGTCACCGACACGATAGGCCGCTTGGGTCAGGTCAGGTGAATACCCGAGTTGCATCAACATTGGCACGAAGATAGGAGAAATGAGTGCCCATTTCGCTGACGCCGAGCCGATAAATAGGTTAATGAAGGCCACCAAAACGATGATACCCACCATAGTGACACCGCCAGATAAGGCCAGTGAACTCAAGAACTGAGCGCCTTTAATCGAGAGCAGGGTACCTAGACCAGAGTCACCGAACGCCTTAATAAAGAGCGCGCAGAAGAA
>PYVG01000077.1 GCA_003030745.1 Pseudidiomarina aestuarii
CATCCAAATAGACCAATAAATTGAGGTCGATATCTTTGATGTTATTCATAGAAAAAATAAATCCCGCCATAAGAATATAGCGGGATTATAATTTGCTTCGCTGAAAAGTACAGTGAAGTTGGCTGCGACCTTAGTCTGAAACTAGTTCTTTTCCCAGAAGAAAGGTGCACGCTCTGGCGCACTCGGCACCAATTGGTTCATGGTATTGGCATCAAACAAGCGACCGTTCACCATGGTATGGGTTACGCGATCCGTCACGCGAATATCGGCTAACGGGTCACCATCAATCACGATAATATCCGCCAGTTTGCCGGTTTCAATGGAGCCGATGTACTTGTCCATACCGAACTCACGGGCTGGGTTAATGGTACTGGTTGCCAACGCTTCCAGTGGCGTCATGCCGCCCTGCGCCATCATCCAGATCTCCCAATGTTGCGCTAAACCTTCACGCTGACCGTGCGAGCCGGAAACCACGTTCACACCCGCATCACCTAACCGATCCGCAACGCTGGCGTTATTGATGTGGTTGTAATGGTTATGCGGTGCCTTTTCGCGACGCATCGCTTGGCCTACTACCGCCTCTTGCGGAACAAATTTAGAGAGTTTCGGATGCTGCCATACATCGGTTTCTGCATACCAGTAGTTCTCACCCCAGATACCGCCGTACGCTACACCCAAGGTTGGCGTGTAAGCGACATTGGTTTGCTCCCAAAACTGCTCGATGTCATTGTAGATTTCGGCTACTGGAATCGAGTGCTCAATAGTGGTGTGACCGTCTGCAACCATACTTAAGTTGTGTTGCAACAGCGAGCCACCTTCAGGCACGACCATCATGCCCAACTCACGACCGGCTTGAATGACCTGTTGGCGCTGGTTACGACGTGGCTGGTTATAGCTCTTCACTGAGAAGGCACCAACCTTTTGCAGGCGCTCCAAATGGAACTTCGCATCGTCAAGATCATCCACATGCGCGGTGTAGCCTGGGCCATTCGCACCATAGAGAATCGTACCCGTTGAGAACGTCCGTGGTGCTGCAATGAGACCCGCTTTTTGCAACTCGCTGGCCGCAAAAATTTGCGTGGTGTCATTCGACGGATCGTGAATAGAAGTCACCCCGAATGCCATGGAGGCATAAGCCTTCCAGTTTTGCTCTGGAATGATCTCATTGTCACCTTGCGGACCGTGCGCATGGCCGTCGAACAAGCCTGGCATCACGGTTTTGCCAGTGGTATCAATAACGGTCGCGCCAGCTGGCACATTCACTTCATCGGCAGTGCCGACCGCAACAATCTTATTGCCGCGTACCACAACGGTACCGTTCTCAATCACCTGCTCACCATTCATGGTGATGACTTGGCCGCCGACAAAGGCAACGGTTTCATCGTGAATGGCTGACGGTGCTTCGAAGCTAATGTCTAAGCCGTTTTCAACTTTGGCAAATTCAGATTCGTCTGTTGGAATGGCGAATAATCCTGCCACTGACGCTTGATACAGCTCTGGGCCCAGCGACCAATACAAGTTCTGGCCATCAGCCGTCCAGGAGATATTCTCGCCCGCGCGTACAGACAATTGCTGAACCGGGAACTGACGGTCATTTGGGCTAATGGAAATAGGCGCGCCGCGTTCCACAAATGGCGTGACAAACACTTTAAAACGCTCAGCAAAGGCTAAATGCTTGCCATCTGGCGATACACGGAATTCCGTCGCATGCTCAGATTTATAGAGTGTGCGCTGTGCTTTGGTTTCGATATCCACCGACTTGAGCGCTGGGCCACCGTCGTAAGCGAGCAAGAACACGCGGTCACTGCGGTCACCAAACTGC
>PYVG01000078.1 GCA_003030745.1 Pseudidiomarina aestuarii
ACGCCTCTTCAATGCGACGTTTGCGCTCGGCAGCTTTGAAACCACGATAGCGCAATGGTACGTCGACGTTGTCGAATAAGTTAAGGTCAGGCAGCAAGTTGAAGCTTTGAAAAATAAAGCCGATTTTCTCGTTGCGCAGGCGTGCCAACTGGGTGTCATTCATGCCTTTGACGCTTTGTCCGTCCAGTAAGTAATCACCGCCATCGAAGGTTTCGAGCAACCCTGCAACGTTCAAAAAGGTGGTTTTGCCGGAACCTGAAGGGCCCGTCACTGCCACGAAATCACCTTCTTCCACTTCTAGGTTAAAGTCGCGCAAGGCGTGCGTTTCGACCATTTCGGTTCGAAAAATTTTACGGATATTCTGCATACGTAACATAAGTTGTTCTCTTTTTAGTCGGTGATACGGACCGTGTCGGCGTCACCGAACGGCTCTATGCTTGAAATAATGATTTGATCGCCAGCATTCAGACCGCCAATCACTTCAACGGAGCTGAGGCTAGTGACACCCGTTTCAATGGGGGTGCGGAAAGCGAGACCGTCACGAACGACATAGGCGATACGCCCGCCACCGGTCTCGAGGAATTGGCCACGGCTCACTTGTAGGACGTTAGGTTTTTCATCCAAGATAATGCGGGTGGTCAGCCGCTGATTCTGTCGCAATGAAGGCGGCATTTGATCCATAAAACGCACATTCCCAATTACTTGGTTGTCGCGAATTTCTGGTGAAATGGAGACCAACTGAGCATGGTAAAGGGTACCGTTGTAGCTCACTTCAGCGGCCATACCTATGGCTAAGCTGTCGGCGTAGCTCTCAGGAATCGCGATTTCTACCTCAAACGCAGTCAAATCGACGACATTCAGTACCGGTTGATTGCGTCCCACTTGGTTCTTTTGGTCTAACTCGCGGTTACCCACTAACCCATTAACTGGGGACAAGATGTTGAGAGCCGTGACTTGCCGCGCTAAGTCTTCTGCGAGAGCAGTTTGCCGGTTTACTTCCAACTGCCGAGTTTGCAACTCGAACACTTGGGTTTCGGCTTCAAGCTTCGCATCTGCAACCGAGTGTTCGTAGACTAATCGCGCATTCTCCAGATCATCCTGCGCCTTTTCGTAGTCGATTTGGCTGATGGCACGGGCGGCCCAAGCTTCATCGGCACGACGCTTTTCGCGCTCGGCTGCAGTGAAGGTCACGCGCGCCATATCAATATCACGCTGCGCTTCTAATTCTGCTTTGCGGGTTTGAATTTCTTGGCGCTGCAAGGCTACTTGCGCGCTATCCAGCGACGCCTGTTCCTGTTCATAACGACTTTTCAGCTCTGGGCTATCGATGGTCACGAGCAGTTGACCGAGTTCCACTTGGTCGCCGGCGTCCACATGATAGGTCACTGTGCCCTCAGCAGGGCTGTACAGGGTTGGACTCACTGCGGCAATCACACGGCCTTGAATCGATACATCGCGCGTGAGATCGCCTTGGGTAACGGTAGCAATTCGAATACGGTCGAGCGGCACTGACGCTTGTGCCTGTGACCAGTCACTGACAATCGGAAACGCCAAAATCAGCAGCACAACAGCTACTGCTCCGCTCAGCCACAGGCCCCACCGCCGTGACTTCGGCACCTCGCGGACCACGTCTTGGCCGCTGGTATCTGCAATTTTTATCACTGAATAATTCTCTCTTGTTGTAGTGTTCGGATTCAGCTCATGCTTCAATGAAGCTAATCATTGAGACTGAAGCTATAGTCGCACCGACGGTACGAAAGGTTTACCGAAGGGTTGTAAATAGTC
>PYVG01000079.1 GCA_003030745.1 Pseudidiomarina aestuarii
TAGATCCTGAAGAAGCTATTCGCCGCGCAGCAACTATTTTAGCTGAACAGTTAGAAGCGTTTGTTGAATTACGCGACATGAGCGAGCCAGAAGCAAAAGAAGAGAAGCCGGAGTTTGATCCGATCCTTCTGCGTCCAGTAGACGATTTGGAATTAACTGTGCGTTCTGCAAACTGTTTGAAAGCAGAAGCTATTCAGTACATTGGTGACTTAGTGCAGCGTACCGAAGTGGAGTTATTGAAGACTCCTAACTTGGGTAAAAAATCGCTCACCGAAATCAAGGACGTTTTGGCGTCTCGTGGCTTGTCATTAGGCATGCGTCTCGAGAACTGGCCACCGTCAAGCTTGGTTGATCGGGACTAAGTTATCTTTTACAGAGAATTACTGAGAAGGGTATAGGTATGCGCCATCGTAAGAGTGGTCGTCAACTCAACCGTAACAGCAGTCACCGTAAAGCGATGTTCAGCAACATGGCTAGCTCGTTGGTTCGTCACGAAGTGATCAAAACCACATTGCCAAAAGCAAAAGAGCTGCGCCGTGTAATCGAGCCGCTCATCACTTTAGCGAAGCAAGATAGCGTAGCAAATCGTCGTTTGGCGTTTGCTCGTACACGTGACCAAGAAGTGGTTGGTAAATTGTTCAGCACCTTAGGTCCACGTTATCAAGAACGTGCTGGTGGTTACACTCGTATTTTGAAGTGTGGCTTCCGTGCGGGTGATAACGCGCCTATGGCATACGTTGAATTAGTTGACCGTCCAGAAGTTGAAGCTACTGAAGCTGAAGAAGTAACAGTAGAAGAATAAGTTCTCGTTCGCGAGAATGAAAAAGGCCGGCTATTAGCCGGCCTTTTTTTGTGCGCGTAGAGTAGCTGTTAGTTGCTAGCTGGTTCTACAGAATTCAGTTCACTTAATTGAATGCCATAGTTATCGGCAATAATTTGCAATTGGTCGTTACCTACGCCAGCCCGGCGCGCACCGCGCAGAACCTGCATTGCACGTTCTCGTTGGTGAATTTGTTCAGCGCTGCGAGAGGTATCAGTCACGTCATCTGTGCCAGCAAAACCTATCAAATCCATTAATGATGTCGCTAAGTAGTTACCAAATGCGGGAACTGCTTCCAATGTAGCGGCAACGATAGACTCTAATTTACCCGGTTGTTGATCGCTAGCTGAGCGCATGATGCTGTAGGCCATCTGAGGCTCTATCTGCACGGCAACCCGTACGATATCTTCGAGTTCCTCTGGATGACTCTTGCCAGCGGTCGATACGATATCGTCGGCATAACTTGGCTCGGCTTCTACAGCAATTTTCACTATCTCGGCTGGATCAGCCATATCCATATTCAATGCCATTGTCATAATGTCACGAGTAAAGCCTGGCTCTGCGTGAATCGCAGCTCGGATGATATGTCTATAAAGATGAGGTTCGCGTTCAAAAGCGGCGTAAAGAATAGGTTCAACATGTTGTGGGTAGTTACTGAGGAGAACTCTGACACTGCGTGTCGATGAAAAATTTCGCTTAGCGTAATAACCGAGCATCCGATCATAGGTCTTCGCTAACCTTATAATCTCAGCGCTCGGTTGATAGAGCTCAGGATCTGTCGGTTCGACTAGCGTTTGCTGTGCAGCCAGACTAACGGGGCTGATCAACAAGCTAAGAATGATAGCTCGGGATAGTAACTTCATCGGCCTACCTT
>PYVG01000007.1 GCA_003030745.1 Pseudidiomarina aestuarii
GTGAATTGTATCGGGGAAAAGCTAAAACTGTTTTTACGACCGACAATCCGGAACGCTTAATATTGCAATTCCGCAATGACACCTCCGCATTCGATGGGGAGAAGGTTGAGCAGCTGGATCGCAAAGGTATGGTCAATAATAAATTTAATAATTTTATTATGGCCAAACTGGAAGCCGCTGGTATTCCTACGCAACTTGATCAAGTACTGAGCGACACGGAAACCTTAGTCAAAAAGTTGACCATGATTCCCGTGGAGTGTGTGGTTCGGAACTTCGCTGCAGGTTCATTAGTGCGCCGTTTAGGTGTGACTGAGGGCCAAACGCTGAATCCACCGACCTTCGAACTATTCCTAAAAAATGATGCGCTACACGATCCAATGATTAACGATTCTCACGTAGTTTCGTTTGGTTGGGCGACAGCAGATCAGCTCGCTCAAATGAAAGCACTGACGTTGCAAGTGAATGATGTATTGAGCAAATTGTTCGATGCGGGTGGCATGATGCTGGTGGACTTCAAACTAGAGTTTGGCGTCGACGCCGATGGCACTATTGTTCTCGGCGATGAATTTAGCCCTGATGGTTGCCGCTTGTGGGACAAAGAAACCCGTAAGAAGCTAGACAAAGATCGTTTTCGTCAAGGCTTAGGTGGTGTGGTTGAGGCCTACGAAGAGGTCGCCGCCCGAATAGGGGTAAAACTGTAAAACTAGTGAACAGTGAACAGTGAACAGTGAAGAGAAGAGCGATGTTTGTTAGTCTTCTTTGTCTTCCGGATGCCGTTGCTTTAGCGACGGCATTTTCATATGTGCGGTGTGTTTAAGCAGCATAATATTGCCAATCACCACACCAAATACCAGTGCTAATATTAGCCAAACCATACGTCAGCTCCTGTGCCATCAGGCTGGCAAATTGCATCAATGTAACGCTCTTTAATGTCATCAAGTCGTTCTAATACATAGTCGTAACCTTCCATTTCAAGTCCCAAATTTTGTGCCGAAGTCATGGCTTCTTTTAACGTCGCGGTCGTTAATTGTGGCAGATAATCCAATGCAAACGGCGCATAGCTAAGATGCCAAGGCTCGCTGGCGACACCACCGAGATAGCGAGCGTAAGGAAAGAAAAAGCCAAAATCTCGGGCATGATGGAGTAACCATTGATACGCGCCGAAACACGGTCCACCTTCGCTATATTCCTTCACTGTGAGTTCTAAAGGTGGATGGTCTGGTTGCTCAAAGGGGCGCGGGTCATACACATCAAAGTCGGTGCCCCAGTGGTGACGACTCGCACCCGGTAGGGCCGACCACGTCAGAATGGCTTCTAGCTTTTCACCACAATTCATTACGTTTTTCCATGAGCAACTTAATCTCCAAGCAGACGATTTACAGGCTATTTTGACGGCGTAACGTGGCAGCAACAGGCGCGTAGATTCGATTCACGTCGGCAGCTGACAACGGCTCATCATTATAGTGGAAAGTTACCGTGGTTGTCTCATTATCTCCGGTCACTCGCACCATATAATCGCCATCAGCGATATCTAACTTGCCTTCTACTTCATCACGCCAGAATGCCAAGCTCGACATCCCTTTCGCACCCTTCGAATACTCAGTAAAGTACTGGCCAGTCGATTGGTTTAAGTCATCAATACTAAACCCTAATTCAGGCAGCGATTGACCCATTAATGCCCATACCGTATCAAAATCAGCCTCAACAACAATGGCTGGGAAACCATCACCATTAAATCCTGCGGTAGCATTTATTTCTTGGTTAGCTCGATTAAAGATTCTATTTTCTTGCTGTGCGATCGCAATTTCGTTAACAATGTCGTTCAACAACATCGCTGCTGCATTGCGATCCGCTATCATAGATGGCTGTCGACCTGCTCCATCACCTGATTCAACGCTTTCGATGACAGTGACTTCAATTGCAGTCGTGCGACCATGATCAGGGGTTTCCTGAGTGATTTCAAACTGCCGCTCAGTTACAAGCGTTAATTCATCTTCTGAAACTTCACGCTCATTTCGTACAGAACCGGTTACTATGCGTTGCTCCGATTCGGCATTGATCACAGGAATACCTCGTTGATTCAATGCTTTAGTAACACCTTCCCACACGAAAGAAGACAAATTCGACATATCTTCCAGTTCGTCAAAATAAATACGAACACGTCGTTCTGATTCATCAATTCGACTACCTGCCGCCGTTGGACGGACCAATACTGGGGCCTGGATATTCACTTGAGGACCCACTGGTAAATTGCCGTCAACTTCTGGCACTTCAAAACGATTACTGGGTGCAGGTAAACCTTTATTTGGAGCCGGTTTTAGCCCGTTCGTTAACTGCGCCTCGGTATATTTAAAACCACCGTCAGCTTGTTCTTGTGGCGTGAAACTACAGCCACTCGCAACGACAACGCTCAGGCAAGTTACAATACGTACATACTCTTTCATTACGACTCCGCGATTATAAAATTCCGGCTTGTTTTAATGTGTCTTCGATGTGCTGTTGCTCTGGAAGTTCCGGCGGCGTCATCGGTAATCGGTAATTTGGTTGCATTTTTCCCATCAATGACAGCGCCCATTTCACAGGAATTGGATTGGCTTGCACGAACATAGCCTCATGCAAAGCTCCTAGCTCTGCGTCTAATGCTGTTGCAATAGCCTGTTCACCTGCACGAGCTGCGTCAACCATCGCTTTCATTTTTCGCGGCGCAACATTCGCGGTCACACTGATCACACCTTGGCCGCCTCGTAACATAAATTCGCAGCCAGTCGGGTCATCACCGCTCAATAAAATAAAATCAGGCCCACACAAGGTTCGCAGTTGTTCGACTCGGCTCAAATCACCGGTCGCTTCTTTAATCCCAACAATATTCGGAATACTTGCCAGTTCAGCAACAAAATCAGGCGTCACGTCAGCAGCAGTGCGACCCGGAACATTGTATAGCAGTTGAGGTTTGTCACTGGCTTCAGCGCAAGCTTTGTAGTGTTCAATAAGACCGCGCAATGAAGGTTTGTTGTAATAGGGATTGACGTTGAGGAAACCAGCTAACGGTAAATGATTCATTTTCTCGGTCAGATACACGGCTTCCGCAGTGGCATTCGAACCGTTTCCTGCAATAACTGCAATACGTCCCGCTGCCAATTCAGTTATTGCACTTACAACTTGGACATGCTCTTGGTGACTCATAGTTGCCGACTCACCAGTCGTCCCCATGGCCACTATTGCGTCGGTTCCCTCAGCCACATGCCAATCTACCAGCTCTTGAAGCTGCGTGTAATCGACATTGCCTTTATCCGTAAACGGCGTCACGAGCGCAACAATACTGCCTGTTAACATGCTTTCCCCCATCTCCCAATAAGTCCACAATGGTACTTTTACCGTACTCTAAACACAAGGGGCAAACCCGCAGAGTTACTTGGCTTTGCAAGCGGTTTACAGATTCTCTATGATCGACGCATTGAATTGACCTAAGTTTGGATAGGAGTTGTTATGAAATTGCTCGAAGCGGGCGCAAAAGCGCCACATTTTGAATTACCGAATGCAGATAATGAAAACGTTGCTTTGGCTGACTTACTGAAACAAGGACGCGTTTTGGTTTACTTCTATCCGAAAGCAATGACACCCGGTTGTACCGTTCAGGCGCAACAGCTTCGCGACCACGCGCGGGCGTTCGCTGAACATGGTGTACAAATTGTCGGCATAAGTCCCGATGAACCTAAGCGCTTAGCAAAATTTACCGAGCGCGATAACCTCAACTTCACCCTACTCGGTGATGTTGATCACAGCGTTGCGGATGCTTTTGGTGTGTGGGGCCCGAAGAAGTTTATGGGCAAAGAATACGATGGCATTCATCGGATTAGTTTTCTGATTAATCAAGATGGCACCGTGGCTGAAGTCTTTGATAAATTCAAAACGAAAGACCATCACGAAGTGGTGCTCGCAGCGCTTGCCTAAGCCACTACTGAGCAGGGTGGCACTAGTCACCACCCTGCGCAGTCGTCGATTCGGTTTTGTCGCTCGATAAGGCCGTCAGCACCGCCTTCACAAGGCTGGCTAATGGTATCGCGAAAAACACGCCCCAAAAGCCGAAGAAACCACCGAAAATCAATACCGCCGCAATAATATAGACCGGGTGTAGACTCACCGCTTCACTAAAGAGCAGTGGCACCAGCAAGTTACCGTCTAACGCCTGAATGACGAGATAAGCAATCATCACATAGGCAAACATCGCACTCCAGCCGAACTGGAAAAGCGCCACTAGGAATACCGGTAGAGTGACGACGGCAGCACCAATATAGGGGATTAATACGGATAAACCGACTAAGACCGCGAGCAAAGCTGCATAACGCAAGTCAAATGCAGCGAAAGCAATGTAGGTCACTACACCCACAATCACGACTTCTATCGCTTTACCGCGAATGTAATTCATGATCTGCAAGTGCATTTCACCGCTTACCTGCGCGATCAGCCGACGATTGTATGGTAATACGCTGCTTAAATGACGCAGTAATTGGTGTTTATCTTTCAGCATAAAGAATATCAACAACGGCACAACGATGAGATAAATCAGCAACGCCATGACCCCGATCAAGCGGTTCAACGATTGTCCGAGGAGAGTCTCGCCAAATAATAACGCTCGATTCGTCGTCGTTTCGACAAACTCAGCGATTTGCTGTTCGCTGATATAGCCAGGGAAGAGCTCTGGCAGTCGATTGAGTAACAACTTAGCTTGGACAAACATTTGTGGTAATTCACCCAGTAACGCCACCGATTGCTGCCAAATAACCGGCATCAAAAACAGAATCAATGCGACATTCAAGGCGATAAAAGCTGCAAATACGGTGGAGACGGCTGTCAATCTCGGCATCCCCGCTTTCTGCAGACGTAAAACAGGCCAGTCGAGTAAGTAGGCTAATGAAATGGCAACCAGAATGGGGGCTAAGATACCACTGAACAAAATAATCAGTAGAAACGTAATAACGAGTAACAGAAATAAAGTGACCGCATCGGGGTCAGAAAATTTTCGTTGATACCAGTTCTTGAGATATTCCCACATGGCGCCAGAACTCCGTTGTACATGGCAGATGGATGTGCACATAATAGGGAACCTTTGACCAGAACGCTACTCATAAGAAGACCAATTCGGAATGGTTCGGGCATGCAGTACACCTCACTAAAAACTTTCATTGGCGCAGTGCTACTGGCAATTACCTTTGCCGCTGTCGCAACTCCACAGAACCGTCTACCGGACATCGGTACAGCAGGTTCTAGCGTGGTGACCGTTGATCGCGAACAAGCCATCGGCGATATGTACATGCGCCAAGTCCGCGCAACCGCCCCACTCGTAAATGACCCAGTGCTTGATGAATATTTGCGAGACTTGGGCTTGAAGCTCGTACGTGAATCGAATGATGTACGATTTCCGTTTACATTCTTCTGGGTGAATCAAAACGACATTAATGCGTTCGCCTTCTTCGGTGGCTATGTCGGTATGAATACTGGGCTGATGGTAGAAACACGAACCGAGTCAGAACTAGCTTCCGTTATTGGCCACGAGATTGCTCATATTACCCAACGTCACCTAGCCCGTAATATGGAAAATATGCAGCAGGGTTCTGCCACCTCTGTCGGTGCTATGATCGGTGCCATTTTACTGGGAATGGTGAGCCCCGACCTAGGTATGGCCGCATTATCGGGAGCCATCGGCGGGTTGCAGCAAATGCAAATCAACTACACTCGCCTCTTTGAACAGGAAGCGGATAGAATCGGTCTCAATGTATTAACTCGCGCCGGCTTTGACCCGCAAGGGGCACCGAATTTTTTCGGTCGCTTAGCTGAAAAATATCGCTACTCGAGTCGCCCACCAGAAATGCTATTGACGCATCCTTTGAGCGAATCACGAATAGCCGATACGCGCCAGCGCGCCGACCAACTGCCCAGTCCATTAAATCGTGATGAAAGTAATTACTGGCTGGCAAAATATCGAATTCAGGCACGTCACTTAAAGAACATGTCCGCGAACGCCTTTACCACTCAGTTAAACCATACCAACAGCGAAATCGCCAATGCGGCGCGCTATGGGCTCGCTATTGTGCAATTGGATAACAACGAGCCTGAATCTGCGGAAAGAACCTTAGCCCCCCTGCTTGCAGCACAGCCCATGAATACCTTTTATCTCGATGTACAAACCGACATTCTGCTGGCACAGAAGCGCTACGATGAAGCACTCGCTTTGCTTGAAAAAGCCTACATGCGGATGCCAAACGAACAAACGATCACGATGAACTTCGCTAATGCTGCACTCACCGCAGACAAAACTGATTTAGCGATTCAATTACTCCGTGAATATTTACGGCGCGATCCGGACAACGTAACGGCAATCGATTTACTCGCGAACGCTTATCAACGGGTCGGCGATTCTAGCGGCATGTATGAGCAACGTGCCTATCTTTATGCGCTCTATGGCAACTTTGATGAAGCCATCAACAATTTGCACAATGCGCACAAACAAAACAGCACGGAACTCGAGCGGCGTCGTCTTCAAGCTCGAGTCGAACAACTGATGGCGAAGAAGCGTGAATTAGAGGCAATGCGCTAATCGAGTTCGGTGACGCGCTTCAGACTGTCAATAGTTTGCTCACCCAGTAATGGTCCTTTCACCTCACCCGCTGGCGTCACAATATATGTTGCGGGCAGCATTTGCGGCTGCGCAAAAGGAAGATTCGGAAAAGGCTCGTTCTGAATGAGCGGGAACTCAATACCTTGCTCGGTTCGTAAAGTTGCTAGTGCTTCATTATTCAAGCCGTCAAAACTCACACCGAAGAGTCGAACGGAATCACCATATTGATGATGAAACTCATTCAATTCGGGTAACTCGCGTAAACAGGGAGCACACCATTCGGCAAAATAGTTTACGACAACATATTGGCCTTCAAGTTGATCCCATTGTTGCGGTCCGACGGTATCTGTATGAAAGTCGGCAGCGGGGCTACAACCCATTAACCAGAGACAAGTCGCCGCGGTAATCCAAATTCGAAAGCCGCGTACAAATCGACATTGCATAGTGAATCCCTTAAGCTACATAAATGATGTTAGATAGGAATCAATAGCATGACCGAAGTCACGATTTATCACAACCCACGCTGCTCGAAAAGTCGACAAACCTTGCAGTTGTTGCAAGAGCAAGGATACGAACCTCAAGTGATTGAATATATGAAACAACACTTCGAACCCGATGCCATCAAAACACTGTTAAGCCAACTTGGGTTTGTGTCTGCTCGAGAGCTGATGCGCTCAAAAGAAGACGAGTTTAAAGCACTCAACCTCGCCAATGAGAACGACGAGGATAAACTTATTCAAGCAATGATTGAACACCCGCGTTTGATCGAACGGCCCATTGTTGTGGTTGGTGATCAAGCTCGACTCGGACGACCACCCGAAGCTGTTTTAGAGCTGGTACAGTAACACCTATGAGCAGTCGTATACTGATTCTTTACTACAGCCGCACCGGTGCCACTCAGCAACTGGCTGATGCCATAGCTCAGGGTGTAGAAAAAGCCGGTGCGGAAGCGGTTCTACGAACAGTTGAAGCACCGGGCGAACCGAAAAGTAGCCGCGACCTTACTGTTGATGTCGATGATCTCAGTACTTGTGATGGCCTCATATTGGGCAGTCCAACACGGTTCGGGCACATGGCGGCAGCACTACAACAATTTTGGGAACGGACATCGACTGAATGGTTGCGAGGCGTGCTGGTTGATAAGCCGGCGGCCGTATTTACTTCGAGTTCGAGTATGCACGGGGGGCAGGAATCTACCCTACTCTCGCTAGCAGTTCCCTTGCTGCATCACGGTATGATTCTGTGTGGGATTCCCTACACCGAACCAGGCCTGCAACAGACATCTGGAGGTGGTTCTCCTTATGGCGCCAGCCATGTCGAGCACGCCGATAAAGAGGGAGCAGGCATCAGCACAGTCGAACGTGACTTAGCTGTTGCTTTGGGTACTCGAGTTGCACGTATCGCCTTGCAACTTCAATCACGTTCTTGATAATGCGAGATTCAGCACACATGCCTAACAAAATTCAACTTTTTCGAACGTTAGCAGTCAGCAACTTCTTTGGTTTACTTGGCTTAATGCTCGTTTGGCAACTCATCTGTAATGCCGGCAGTGACACCAGTGTTTGGTTTCGCTTAGGCCTTTGGGTTCTACCACTGCTGTTTCCGCTGCCAGGACTATTGCGCGGTAAGCCATACACGTTTGCGTGGGCCAACTTCATTCTGATGTGGTATTTCTTGCACGGTTTTACCATGCTTTATATCGAGCCGAGTCAACGTGGACTCGCTGTCGTTGAAATTCTCTTCACTACGGCAGCTTTTATTGGTTGTACAGCATATGCTCGATTACAGGGTCGTGCTTTAGGTTTGGGATTACCGAAATTAAAAGACCAACAATAACTTAGATATCGAGCACTTGTTTGACGAAAGGTATTGTTAGTCGTCGTTGTGCGGCCATCGAGGCGCGATCCAGTTGCGCCAAGGTCGCCATCAATTCGGCCATATCACGACCCAATCGTTGCACCATAAATAAAGCTGTTTCATCACGTAACTGCAATCCCAAAGCTGCAGCACGCTGCCGCAGAGCTTTTGCCTTGTCAGCGTCTTGCAGCGCTTTGATTTGGACCGCAATACCCCATTGTAAGCGCGATTGCGTATCGGGAATCGCAGCCGGCAGCTGAGTTGGCGACATGGCGGCGGTGACGAGTAATCGTGTTTGCCCGCGGTCTTGAATGCGATTGAAAAGCGCGAAAAGTTCAAAGCACCAATCATGCTGATCAATTACAGCATCAAGGTCATCAATACACACCAGTGAAAATTGCTCAAGCCCACGTAAAATTGATGCTTCAACTTGTTGTTCCAGCAGGTCGCGCAGGGGCACATACATGGCGGTCGTATTGATATGAAGCTGCGCGCACATTGCATGCAATAAGTGGCTTTTACCGACACCATGCGCACCCCAGAGGTAAACAAATGGCTCGGCACTCTCTCGCAACAATGCTAAGACTTCTTTATTTTCACCCGTTACATAAGTGGCGAACGTGTGTGCATCGGGAAGTTGCATCGCTAGCGGGAGTTGCTGAAGATTCATTAATCCTCAATCCATCTGTACAGTGGCATCATTGGCGTCCCATCAGGCGACTCTTCAGCGCCATCTTGATTCACTGGACGCAACGATTTACTTAAATCGATTGCCTGCATTATTCTAGCGGGAGCAGTTTGTAACAGTAATTCAAATTCCCCCCGATATTGCTTATAGCCGACCAATTGTGCCGCTTGAACCGCTGGTAAACTCAGCAGCAGTTGCTCGACCTGAATTGCTTTTTCAAGGGAATCCACACCATCAACGGCAAGCCGCCAGCGGTTCGTTTGTTCAATACTCGAGTCGATTCGATAACGTTGCGCCAGCTCCTGAGTGAGCGCCGCAATAATTAATTCACCCATCTCATCACGATCGTCACTAAACACTTCACCGCGCCATTTGAGTTCACCCAAATCTAACGACCAATCAGCTTGCCAGCGCCCTTTCTGTAGGGTTGGGTCCGCTTGGTAGACGCGCGCAACAACAATACCATCGGGAAGATAACGCGCACTCGCAAATTGGATTCGATCATTAAACCGCGCCCACACATCGACCACTTCAACAGTCATAGTATCGTTCAAATCCAAAAGCGGTAGACGAATGGGTAAACCACGCTCTTGCGCAGCATTGCGTAACTGTTGTGTCAAAATGGACTCGTCCGAACTACCAATTAATTCACGTTGGAGCTGTTCATTTTCACTCACCAGCCAAACTAGAATCAAAGGGCGTAAATTACTCCAGACACCAGAGCCTGACTGTTGCAATAAGCGATTGATTTTCTGCGCGTCGAATTGCACCCAGAGTACGAGTTGTTCGTCTTGTTGGTAGCCGTATTGAACCACATAATCTCGCACGTTTTTGAGAGCAGTGCGCACAGCGTCGTGTTCCAACGCTTGCGTGTCACCCGAAACCTTTAGCAGAGTTCCCTTCAGGGCTGTTTGCAAGGCGTCGGTGCGCTCATTCGCGTTTTGTGTGGCGACAGGGATACGCTGTTGGTAGAGCTGCGTGAGCTCAATGGCTGCCATGCTGGAACTACTCCATAGCAACAACAACGCTATCAGGAGGGTCGTTAAGCAGTTTTTTAAATGCATCATGCTGTACTTCAGTATCCGTAGTGGCAAGCTTTCTACGCTCATCATAAACAGCCCCAACTGCATGGGCAAGTAACAAGCTGTGGATAACCACCTATTGCATTTAAGAAATGGTTAAAGCGTGCTACCATTTTACCTCATTGCCATTCACAATTCATTGGGACCGACACCATGCTGAGACAACAGCTACGTGCAATCAGTTCTTTGCTGACAAGTATTACCCTGATTGGCATTTGTGTCGGTATGACGAGTACCCTACTCAGTCTGCGCGCCACCATAGAAAATTTCGGTACCCTGACCACCGGCATCATCATGTCGGCCTACTTTATTGGCTTCCTCTTTGGCACCACTCGCGCTCCGAAAGATATTCGGCGCGTTGGTTACGTTCGGGCCTTTGGCGGGCTAGCAGCGCTTGCTGCCGCATCCATTCTTATTCAAGCCATCTGGATCGATCCCACGGTTTGGTTCATCATGCGCTTCCTCACTGGTTTCGCGATTTCGGCTATTTTCGTGATCGTCGAGTCTTGGCTGAACACCATGGCGGATAATAAGAACCGCGGCACTTTGCTGTCAGTTTATTTAGTGCTGATTTATGGTGGTTTGGTGGTCGGTCAACTCGTGCTTGGCGTGGCTGACCCATCAGGTTTTGTCGCATTCGCTTTGGTTGCGCTATTAATAAACTTAGCGTTGATACCTATTTTAATTAGCGTTTCTGTTGAGCCCACCACGCATGAACCGCGCAAAGTGCCCATCTGGGGACTGTTTAAGTTAGTTCCGCTTGGCATTGTGAACGCATTTATCATGCAGGCGTGTTACGCCATGTTCTACGGTATCGGGCCTATGTATGCGACCTACATTGGTCTCAGTATTCCCCAAGTGTCTCTGTTTATGGCCTCGTTCATTCTCGGTGGAATGCTCTCCCAAGCACCCATTGGTCTGCTTTCTGACCGCTTCGATCGACGCGTCATTATGGCGGGTTGTGCCGGTACAGCAGCCATAATGGCGTTGATCTTATCCCAGCTTGGTTCCGAATTGGTCTGGCTCATTTACCTGAGTGTTGGACTCTTTGGTGCCTGTGCTTTACCTCTGTACTCACTGGGCATGGCGCATACCAATGACTTTCTTGAAAAAGATCAAATGGTCGGCGCAACAGGTGCCATTATCAAGGTGGGCGGCATTGGTTCTATTATCGGAGCGCCAGCGGTCGCCGCACTGATGGAATACGGCGGAGTGAATTACTTCTTTCTATTGATAGTCGTAATGACCAGTGTGGTGTGCGTCTATTCGCTCTATCGTGTGACCAAACGCGCACGGCCGACTGATCAACCGCACAGCAGCTACGCCATGTTATCGCCGGGGCAAACCTCTGATGAGCTACTCACCGCTTTAGCCGAAGAAGATCAAGACACTCAAGACGAACTTGAGCGTCAACAAGCTTAACCATGTCGCTCTACGGCTGTAGCCACTGGCTAACCAGTATTTGCGCTTCGTTCATCAGCACTGATAAATGGTCGTCGCTGACGAAACTCTCGCAATAAATCTTGTAGATAGGCTCGGTACCTGATGGACGCGCTGCAAACCAGCCATTCGCCGTACAGACCTTCACGCCACCTATCGATGCTCCATTTCCTGGGGCTTGGGTCATCACGCTAGTGACTGCGTCACCTGCCAAAGTTTGTAATTGCAGCTGTGCCGGTTGAATTGCTTTGAATGCTTGATTCATCGCCGCGCTAGACGGCACGTCTTGGCGCTTATAGTACGCAGTACCGTGCTGCTCACACAGCTGTTGATAATAAACACTTGGATCCTTACCCGTGGTGGCACAAATTTCAGCCGCAAGCAGCGCCATAATGATGCCATCTTTGTCCGTCGACCATGCTTTCCCCGAACGGTCCAAAAAGGTCGCTCCTGCGCTCTCTTCACCTGCAAATGCAGTTGTGCCTAGTTGCAGTTCACGAGCGAACCACTTAAAACCAACCGGCATCTCACGTAATGTCCGCTGATTGGCCGCTACCACACGATCAATCATGGCACTCGAAACCAGTGTTTTGCCAATCGCCGTTTCTGCAGTCCAAGAACGATTCTTGCAGAGATAATCAATGGCCACTGCTAAATAGTGATTCGGATTCATCAAGCCTTCGGTGGGCGTGACAATGCCGTGACGGTCATAATCTGGGTCGTTCCCGACTGCGATATCAAACTGATCTTTCAGCGCCACCAGTGACCGCATCGCATAAGGCGAGGAGCAATCCATCCGAATCTTGCCGTCCTTGTCGAGACTCATAAACCGGAATGTGGCATCAACATCAGCCTGCGTAACCGTAATCTCGAGACCATATTGCTCGGCGATCAATGGCCAATAACTGGCGCCAGCACCACCCATAGCGTCGACGCCAATGGACAACTTCGCCTTGGCGATAGCTTGCATATCTATAATAGTATCTAACGCACCTACGTAGTCTTGCCGCCAATCCACTTTATGCAGGTGCTTGCTGGCTAATGCCTCGGCGTAACTCACCGCTTCTACACCGAGTAACTCTGCCGATAAAATAGCATTGGCATATTTCTCGATGACTGCGGTTGCATCGGTATCCGCTGGACCACCGTGCGGAGGGTTGTATTTGAAGCCACCATCTTCAGGCGGATTATGCGATGGGGTAATGACTACGCCATCGGCAAGGCCTGTTGTACGTCCTTGGTTGTAGCGAAGAATCGCAAAGCTGATGACAGGTGTCGGGGTGTAACCGTGGTCCACTTGCACATGAACATCAACGCCATTGGCAATAAAGACTTCGAGCGCTGTCATATAAGCGGCTTCAGACAATGCGTGGGTGTCGCGACCAAGCATTAACGGGCCAGTAATGCCCTGCTCTTCGCGATAGCGCACCACTGCTTGGCTGATAGCCAGAATATGCGCTTCGTTAAACGAGTTCTTAAAGGCAGAACCACGATGTCCAGACGTACCAAAGGACACCAATTGTTCGGGTTGACTGGGGTCAACATCATTGACGAAATAGGCACTTACTAGTTGCGCTATATTCGTTAAGTCGCTGGCTTGTGCCGGCATACCGGCCCGTGTATGTAATCCCATTACAAAAAATCCCTAATTTTTTCTGCTTCTGACTGCGAGTACCCAAGTTCCAGAGCCACCTGCGTCAACATTGATTTTTTCCGAGTCGTGTTGTTGTTGGTCACCACAAAATAAGGAGCATCAGGTATTTGCTTTGGATTGGTGCTGGTACCGCTAGCTTCTAGCGCCTCGGCACTAGTGGCAAAATATTGTCGGTCACGACCGCTGATCTCCAATACTTTCTTGAAAGACTTGCTGTGGCAGCGATGTAACATGCTAAGAATGGTCAGAAAACGTGCAACGACGCTACGTTGTCCCGCCAGGTCAATGCGTGACATGACATCAAATACCTTGCGTTCAGCCACAGCTTGTTCTGGTTCAGACGTGACCAAAATGGGCTTACCAGTAACTTTATCGGCAGCTTCTAAACCCAGCAAGCGGCGCAGGATTGCAGATGCACTTTCACCGATATGTTGTGTATGCCCGGCTATAAAACGGTATAATTCATCATCAATTTCAATTCGTTTACTCATGATGCTGCAACTTTTTCATCGTCTAAAGGTATCATGCTGATTATTATACCCATCCCATAGCCTGGGTACAGAAAATCAACCCAACACCAGCAGAGGTCCAGTATGACAGCAACAACTTTGCTCAATTACGAGCGTTTTGGGAGCGGAGCTCCGGTCGTTCTCATTCATGGTTTATTCGGTGACTTGGATAACTTAAAGCGCTTAGGGCGCGAACTCGAGAGTGATTTCGAGCTGATTGCCATTGATGTGCGTAATCATGGCGACTCTTTTCACTCCGACACTATGTCTTATGAAGCTATGGCTGATGATCTCGCCACTTTACTCGATGACCTCAACATTGACCGTACCCACATTGTCGGTCACTCCATGGGTGGCAAGGTAGCTATGGAATTTGCGCTGAGCCACCCTCAGCGTGTCATCAGCTTGGTTGCAGCCGATGTTGCACCGGTAGCTTACGACCCCAAACATCGGCATATCCTCGATGCATTGGAGCAACTTGATCTCACTAAAGTAGAAAACCGCAAAGATGCGGATAAGTTACTGCAAAAGGCCATCGATACCCATGGCGTGCGCCAGTTTCTGCTGAAAAATCTTAAGCACACCGATAATGGTTATGAGTGGCGGCTCAACCTGCCGGCTCTCGACGATAATTATGCTGCTATCTCTGGGGCCGTTTGTGAAGGCCAATTTGATGGTCCCATCCTGTTCATTAAAGGTGGCGATTCCGATTATTTAAAACCAGAACATGAGTCGGCCATACGTGATCGTTTTACCCAAGTTGACGTAAAGATAATCGAAGGCACAAGCCATTGGTTGCATGCAGAAAAGCCACGTATTTTTAACCGCTTAGTACGGGAGTTTTTGGAGCAACAAAGTCGCGCCGAGTGAGCCTGCGTGTTATAATCGCCAGCTGTATTTGTGAGATAAAGCTATCCAAGCGCACCCATAAGAAAGAGTTATGCTGTCTGAACATTTTGAATTAATTGAAACACTGGGTACGAACTTTGCCATCGCAATTCTATTTGTCCTGATTGGTCTGGCGATTCGCGATGTGTTGAAAAAAGCTGAAGTACCCAAGTTCGGACAATGGTTTGTGTGGTTGGTATTGTTTTTAGGCTGTGCAGGCTTTATTGCAAAAGGTATTATTCAAGCCTTCTTTGAATCTGGAATTTAGAATCAGTTTTTTGGGTCCTTGTTCCGAACGAGACAACTCCGAACGAGACAACGTTTAAACGAGAGGTAGTAACCAAACATGGCAAGTGTAGGTATTTTTTTCGGCAGTGACACAGGTAATACCGAAGCAATCGCTCAGATGATCCAGAAAGAACTGGGCAAGAGCTTGATTGATGTATTCGATATTGCCAAATCATCGAAAGAAGACATCGCCAATTTCGACCTTATTCTGTTTGGAATACCGACTTGGTATTACGGTGAAGCGCAGTGCGATTGGGATGACTTCTTCCCAGAGCTTGAAGAAATTGATTTCACGAATAAACTCGTGGCCATTTTTGGATGTGGTGACCAAGAAGACTATGCCGAATATTTTCTTGATGCGATGGGTACCCTTCGCGACATCATTGAACCACGCGGAGCTATCATTATTGGGCATTGGCCGACCGCGGGCTATCAATTTGAAGCGTCACGCGCGTTGGTCGATGACAGCCACTTTATTGGGCTAGGTATCGATGAAGATCGACAGCCTGAATTGACAAAAGAACGGGTGCAACAGTGGTGTGCACAAATTCGCGAAGAAATGGGACTAGCTGAATTAGCGTAAACCCATTATTCTGATGATCGATAACCTCAACACAGCGAAAGAACAATGAGCAGCAACGGCGAATTACAGTTAAAAAAAGCGGGCCTCAAAGTCACTTCTCCGCGTGTCAAAATTCTGGAAATCTTAAAGAATCCGGATAATCAGCATATTAGCGCTGAAGACGTGTACAAAATCCTGTTAGAAAAGAATGAAGAGATTGGCTTAGCAACCGTATATCGGGTGTTAAATCAGTTTGATGATGCTGGTATTGTCACTCGCCATCATTTTGAGGGTGGCCGGTCTGTCTTTGAACTAAGCGCTAAAGACCATCATGATCATCTGGTTTGCTTAAACTGCGGTCACGTGTTCGAATTTGAAGATGACTTAATTGAGCAACGCCAACTAAAGGTTGCTGCTGAAAACAATATCAAACTCACCAACCATAGTTTGTATTTGTATGGTGAGTGCAAAAATGTCGGTAGTTGCGAGCACAACGTGAATGGGGACGACTAGTCCTCATCCACATCAATGGTATCGGGCGTGGTGAAGTCACCACGCTCGTAACTCTCGATAATCTCCCGCGCTTCAACCTCATCATCATCACCAACAAACACATTGGCTATGCCGACTGGTGCAATATCGCCTACAGCGCCCTGCAAATAGTGGCCACCGGCGTGAGCAGCAATACCCGACTGCTCGAGAAGCCCTACTAACAACTGCGCCTCAATAATTGTATCGGCTCTGTATATCAGTTTCATTGTTGTCTTTACTCCATGTCCCATGGCGAACTCTTTTGCTACCAGAGCCCTTCTGCTGTATGCTAGCGCGCTTGCCCTAGAAGAGAAACACAATCTGCATGAGCTTTACCAATCTCGATTTACCTGAAAGTATTTTAAGCGTTCTCAGCGAACAAGGTTACACAGAACCTACCCCCATACAACAACAAGCCATTCCCTCGATTCTTGCTGGCCGTGATGTCATGGCAGCTGCCCAAACGGGCACCGGGAAGACGGCTGGGTTCACGTTACCGTTGCTGACCAAATTAAAAGATGGCCCACGCGCTCGTAGTAATCATATTCGCGCGCTCATCATTACGCCAACCCGCGAGCTCGCAGCACAAGTTGCTGATAGTGTCGCCACCTATGGTCGTAATCTAAAACTATCCTCTGCGGTCGTGTTTGGCGGCGTGGGTATCAATCCGCAAATGATGAAACTGCGCAAAGGCGTTGATATTCTGATTGCGACGCCAGGTCGTTTACTCGACTTGCATCAGCAAAATGCGGTCAAGTTTAATGATGTTGAAGTGTTAGTATTAGATGAAGCCGATCGAATGCTCGATATGGGCTTTATTCATGACATCAAGCGCGTCCTGAAGCTGCTCCCAGCCAAACGCCAAAACTTGCTATTTTCAGCGACATTTTCTGACGACATCCGGGCACTAGCCAAAGGCTTAGTCAACGATCCAGTTGAAGTATCCGTTGCGCCTGCTAACAGCACCGCCGATAAGGTAGAACAGTCGCTGTATGGCGTCATCCAAGGTCAGAAAACCGCTCTACTCTGTCAATTATTGCGTGACCGTGGCACCCCGCAAGCACTGGTGTTTAGTCGCACGAAGCACGGTGCAAATCGACTGGCTAAACAGTTAGAATCTAACGGTTTCCTTGCCGCAGCTATTCACGGCAATAAAAGCCAAGGCGCACGCACTAAAGCACTCGATGATTTTAAACGTAATCGCATCAATGTACTGGTAGCAACGGATATCGCTGCACGCGGTATCGATATTGATCTGCTACCACTGGTTGTGAATTATGACTTGCCACATGTTGCTGAAGATTATGTGCACCGAATTGGCCGCACAGCACGAGCAGGCGCCAGTGGTCATGCGTTTTCTTTAGTGAGTCCTGAGGAAACCAAGCAGTTGCGTGGCATTGAGAAGTTGATTGGTCAAACAATTGAGCGTTTAGAAGCTCCGGGCTTCGCAGCAGTCGACTTGACCAAGCGGTCTCCTGCTGCGACGAAACCGCAGGGGCGTCAACCGTCCAAGCGAACGAGCCGCTCTGCAGCCGGGAAACCTAGTGGAAATCGGTCGGGCCAGCCTGGCCGTCGTTCAACGGCCAAGCCAAACAATCGTCAAAGCTAATACATCGAACGAGGTGACGCGTTAATTCGCGTCACCTTCACTCCAGACGTCACGTAAGCCAACCGTCTGGTTAAATACCAGCGCTGTTGAGCTGCTATCCTTGCTATCCGCACAGAAATACCCGATCCGCTCAAACTGGTACGCTTGCTCCGCTTGAATATGCTGCAAGCTTGGCTCGGCATAACCATGACGCACCACTAATGACTGTGGGTTCAATGTACTAAAGAAATCGTCCTCAGCACCAGGGTTGGGCACTTGGAATAACCGGTCGTACAGACGAAACTCTGCTGGTAACGCAGTTGCTGCCGCAACCCAATGAATAACGCCTTTTACTTTACGACCATCCGCGGGGTCTTTGCCCAAAGTATCTGCATCATAGGTACAGTAAACTGTGGTTACATTTCCCTCAGCATCTTTGTCGCAACGTTCCGCTTTAATCACATACGCATTGCGTAAGCGCACTTCTTTACCGAGCACTAATCGCTTGTACTTTTTATTCGCTTCTTCGCGGAAATCTTCCGCTTCGATATAGATTTCGCGACTAAACGGAAGCTCACGCACACCCATGCTTTCGTCATTTGGATGATTCGGCGCGGCGATGGTTTCAGACTCACCGTCTGGGTAGTTTTCAATCACAATTTTGATCGGGTCGATCACAGCCATTGCGCGCGGTGCTTGATGGTTCAACTCGTCGCGAATACAGGCTTCGAGCATACTCATCTCAACTTGGTTATCCATCTTAGTGACACCAATACGATGGCAGAACTCGCGCACTGAACTCGGTGTATAACCACGGCGACGCATACCCGCAATCGTCGGCATCCGTGGATCATCCCAACCACTCACTTTGCCCTCTTCCACCAGCAAATGCAGCTTACGCTTACTCATTACGGTGTATTGCAAATTGAGGCGAGAAAATTCGATTTGTTGTGGGTGACAATCAATGCTGATGTTATCTAACACCCAATCGTACAACCGACGGTTGTCCTGGAATTCGAGCGTACACAACGAGTGAGTGATGCCCTCAATGGCATCCGAGATGCAGTGCGTGAAATCGTACATTGGATACACGCACCACTTGTCACCGGTTTGATGATGATGAACAAAGCGAACGCGATAAATGACTGGATCTCGCAACACCATAAATGGGGATGCCATATCGATTTTAGCGCGCAAGCAGACTTCACCGTCTTTGTATTTGCCGGCAGTCATATCTGCAAAAATCTGCAGATTTTCAGCCACACTGGTGTCTCGATACGGACTATTCACACCCGGCTCTTTCAAGGTGCCGCGCATTTCCCGCATTTTCTCTTGTGAGCTAAAGTCTGCGTAGGCTAGGCCTTTCTCGATAAGCTCCACAGCGTAACCATGCAACTGATCAAAATAATCTGAAGAATACTTTGGCTTACCTTCCCAATCGTACCCCAACCAGCGCACGTCCTCTTGGATCGAGTTAACGAAATCAACCTTTTCTTTCAACGGGTTGGTGTCATCAAACCGCAGATTACAGGTGCCTTGGTAGTCTTCCGCGATGCCGAAATTCAGGACAATCGACTTAGCATGACCAATATGTAAAAAACCATTTGGCTCAGGCGGAAAACGAGTATGCACCTGCTGGTGTTTACCGCTGGCTAAGTCTGCATCAATGATATGCCGGATAAAATTACTACGGGGCGCGTCTGCTGCCATGAATGCGTTAACTCCACATGGGTCGTTGGTTCAAAAAAGAGTCGCTATGATCGCAGTTTATTGCCGCACTGGCAAGGGTTTGGGGTGGTACGGGCAAACTTATCAAATGGTGTCTTGGCAAGAACTATGATGAGCCAAAAAACCGTTGGTACTGGCGCCATTCGTTTTGTGCTGCAGTCAATGAAACGAGGTTAAAAACTACTTCAGTACCTGCCGTCGCCTGACCGAGTAGGCAGCGAGAACGCCAGGTTACCGTGCCTATTTTTGGATATCCGCCCAGAGTTTGACGATCGACCAACATGATAATAGGTTGACCATCCGGTGGAATCTGAATGGCGCCCACAGGCAACGGTTCAGAGAGAATTTGGTCATGCTCCCAGCTGAGTGATTGTGGTCCTTGTAAACGCATTCCCATACGGTCTTGGGCTGCGGTGACTTGATAGGTTTGCGAGAAAAACTGCTCGCGAACTTGCTGCGAAAAACGCTCATACTGCCCGGCCGCTACTACGTCAATGATCAGTGGTTTGCTAGCGGATTGCGGTTGCAATAAATCGGTCCGTGGCCGCCGCGGTAACAATGCTGGTGCTGAGATAACAGGAGCAGACACAGCATCACCTGCCAACAAAGAACTACCATCGCCGCGTAAACCACCCAAGCGGTCGCGCTTCACGGTGGCAACGCTACCGAGCACTGCTTCAGCGTGAAATCCGCCACGCACTGCCAAATAGCTTCTCACTCCGTGCGGCGCAGCAGCAATGGTCAAGACATCCCCCGCCTCCACATCGAATACTAGCCAGGTAGGTAACCGGCGACCATTCAGTGCCACCTGCATCGGTGCGCCGCAGACGACCATTTGCGCTCTGCGCAGCACAGTCGCCTCGAAACCACCCAGTGTTATCTCGATTTGTGCGGCATCAACTGGATTATCGAGGAGCTTGTTAGCCCACAAAAACGCATATTCATCGACGGGTCCTCCGGAGGTGATTCCAGAGGCAAGATAACCACTGCGACCGCGATCTTGGAGGGTCGCCAGTAGCCCCGGTTGCTTAATTTCTAAGACTGGAGAAATCTTAGCCATGACCTACTTCTTGTCTGAGTCGGTTGAATGTCTTTAAGTCAATCGCGACAAAACGCACTTTATCGCCAGCCTTCAGTTGCGGAAGCGCCACAACTTGCCCAATCAGATTCCACCCACCCGGAGATTCCGTAGGATAGACAGAAGTCTGTTGATTGGCGATAGCGACGCTCAAAGCCGGAACCTTTTGCCGCGGTGTCTTTAGTCGCGGACAGCGAATGGCTGTCGGAACATCACCTAAATAGGCAAAGCCTGGAGCAAAACCTAACGCATACACATGGTACTGGGGTTGTTGATGCTGAGTGATAACCTCGTCAACCGTTAATCCAGCATGTTGGGCAACACGCTCGAGATCAGGCGCAACCGCGAGGTCATAACACACCTGTATTGAGTGCTCCGTGCCTGAACTGACAGTAGTTTGGGAGTCTTGTTGGTACCAATCCGATGGCGGCTGAATACGAGCCACAAAGGTCGCCTCGTCCACATTCATCGCATCATAGTAAATCAGTAAACTGGCGTAACTCGGCACGACTTCAACAATGCAATCATGATGCTGATCGAGCAGCCAGCCCGCCAAGGCATGCAGTTGCTCGTTACAGTCAATGGATAATGGCGAATTCCCCTGTTCATCCACGAGACTCAACATCACCGCGTTTTCCGCCGCGGTAGACATTTGGATGCGCGTTGACATCACACTGCCGAGCCCTGAATCCGTTCCAGCGACTGTCGTATGGCCGCTACCGTCGCTACCGCCGCCGGATTATCACCATGCACGCAGAGGGTATCGGCGCGGATCATTAAGGGCTCTCCTTCGACCGTGGTGATCGATTCGCCTCGTGCAAAGCGTTCCGCTTGGGTGATAATTGCCGTTTGGTTATCCAACACGGCATCTGCATAGTCACGTGAGCGCAGCCGACCATCCTCGGTGTATCGACGGTCCGCAAACGCCTCAAACCAAAGTGGAACTTGATAACACTCCGCGATATCAGCATAGGGCTGTTGATCGATAGTCGCTAAAGTCATTAGCTTTAGGGGTTCAGGCCGCCAGCGATTCTCTGCCGCAACAACCGCGACAACCTGTTCAAATAGCTCTAAATTGGCCTGCATGTCGTTATACAAAGCGCCATGTGGCTTCACATACTGAAGCACCGTATGCTGTGCCATACACAACCGATCAATACTGCCAATTTGTGCATGCAATACGGCGCTTAACTGTTGATCCGAGAGCACCATAGACTTACGTCCAAAGTTTTCACGATCAGGATAGGAAGGATGAGCACCAATGGTGACACCAAAATGGCGTGCTAACTCAATGGTTGCGGCCATCGTTGGCGCACTGCCCGCATGATAACCGCAGGCAATATTCGCCAAATCGATATAGGGAAATACCTCTTGATCACTGGCCACTAATGCTAAATCTTGGCTTTCACCGACATCGCAATTTAACAGCATCTATACTTACTCTTGGGGTGATTTAGCCGACTTTTTATCAGCCTTACCCTTATTATTTTGTGCTTTAGCTGCTGCAAACCGCGCATAGCCATAGACGAATAGATACAGACCTAAACCCATACTCGCCAACTGCAAAGGCGGTAACATCAATCCGGCTATTTGATGCGCGCCGAAAACAGCCGCAGCGCCCGTTAAGCCCATAGTGATTACACAGCCAGCAATATAGGTGAGTGGTACTAACCAACTGTCGAAAATACGCACGCCAATTAACGTTACCAAAGCCCCCAGAATCAGACCCCAGGCGACTGGAACTCCCAGTTGATACCAGCCTAGCCCATAATCAATAATAACGGCTGTTAATTGCGCCTGCGTGGCGTTGTAGAACAATAACCCGACCAATCCGGCCAAAATAACTAATCGTAATTGCAGCGACATAGACTGTCCCACCGTCTCTCTTAGATTAATTGAGTAGCCACGCACTCAGCGCTACGACAATAATAATGATAGGTAACCAGAGTATCGGCGATTGCGCCAATGTAATGGGCTTGGTTTCTTCACGTTCCGCATTGGCATCAACCGGCGCACTCGGTTGACGAATCAGCCAGACCGTTCCCGCTATCAATAAACCGACACCAACATTACGCCATACACCAGAATCATCGCCAGCAGGTGTCAATACTGCCAACAAGAGTCCCGCAATAATCAGAGCTATAGCCCCTAAACGTTTTACAATACTACTGTTCATGGTTATTGATTTTTCCTTGTTTAGCGGTTTTACGCCAGTTTATAAAAAAGACCAACCAACCCGCGAACATCAAAACGATGCCGATGATAATGGTCACCCAGTTCTGCTCCCAGACGCCACTTAATAACGCCGCAAAACCGATTGCAACGACAAGTAATGGAATAAGCATACCGATACCCTCGCGTTGAATTTCCTACACATTACCGAATTCGTGGCTACGAAGAAAGTGCCGCAGCGCCCTATTCGACTATTGTCGCGCTCAATGCCATACTAATTCGCAGGAACTTAGGTCAGAACAAAAGATTAGATACCAGATACCGAGAGTCCAGTATGAGCCGAACGCCCGATGACAATACCCCAGAAACGTGTGAATCCGAGCATCGACAACTCGACAGCCGAGTGTTGGTCGCCAAACCACGGCCGTTAACGCCGGCCTTAACTGTCTATCGGATCCTCCCACAGAAACAATTACGCATGGTAGGTCCGTGGTGTTTCCTCGATCATTTTGGTCCAGTTGCTAAAGCAGACTACCAACAATTCGATGTCGCACCACATCCACATATAGGCCTGCAAACCATCACCTGGTTATTCTCGGGGCAATTGGTTCATCAAGATAGTTTAGGGTATGAACAACCCTTGCGCAGTGGGCAATTGAACTTAATGACCAGTGGCGAAGGCATTAGCCATGCCGAAATTGCGGATGCACAGCTCAGTGACCCCTTGCATGGTTTGCAGCTCTGGTCCGCATTGCCACCACTGCACGAACGCACCGAACCGCGTTTTGACCATTATCGGCAAGTACCACAGTTTACCATCGGCGATTGCACTGCCACCTTACTAGTCGGCGAATACCGCCAGCAAGGTCAACATTATCAATCGCCTGCACTGACGTTTCATCCTTCGCTGGCGCTGATTATCAGCACTGCCCGAGCCACCGCTACCGACCTTCATCTCCAGGCCGAGTTTGAATATTGTATTTACGTCTGTCGCGGTCGATTAGACTGCGCAGGAACTACGGTGCGTCAGCATGAAGTCATTCAGCTCGGTGCGAAGCGTTCAGAACTGGCTATCGAACTCAGTGCCGATACCACACTCATGGTATTGGGCGGTGAGGCTTTTGAATTGCCCGTAAAAATGTGGTGGAACTTCGTCAGTAGTGATTTGGAGCGGGTAAAACAAGCGCAGCGCGACTGGAATGACGGGCATCCACGTTTTGGTGAGGTCGCACATTATCAAGGCGAGCGTTTGCTGGCTCCGGAGTATCCGCAATGATTGCAGCGTTTGTAAGAATGACACGTCGACTCGGACTCTGGTTTTTGGCCGCAGGTATTACCGTAGCCATTATTTTTATTTCGGTATTTATTTATAAGTACACTGTGTTTGAGCCCGATCCACCGCCTCTAGCCGCATGCGAATCCTTACAAGTGGTGTTGACCGCTAACAATGGTGCCGAAGTACAGTTGCATGAGTGCAAACGCGGAGATGATAGCTGGCAAGGCTATGAGGTTTGGCTTCATGAACCACACAACCAGTATTGGCAACGCTTGCTCACAGCTGAATTAGACGGTTGTATGACCCTTGGCTTGGCAGACAATGGCGCGTTAGAGGTGTTTCATAGCGCTGGCCGTGGGCATTTGAACGTAGCTCGAAGTTCTGTCATTTATCGTGATGTCGACGGCAATCCACATACGTTGAGTATCAATACCGAACGTGTTGTGGACTGCCCTCTCGATTAAAAATCAGCCAAGTTTCATCACAATCTTGAGTGGTAGGCGTTTCATTAAAAAGGCTACCAAAGTCCAAGGCCAACCCGGGACATAGGCTTGTACTGGCTCTTTCTCAATGGCCTTAACCAGAGCCTTACAGCCAGTCTCGGTATCCACCATAAAAGGTGTGTTTTTCACCTTTTCATTAATTTCAGAGCGAATAAAGCCTGGCAATATGGTACTGGTTTTAATCTTCGAGCGAGACCGAATCAAGTCCGCTCGAATCCCCTCTGTCAGCGCCGACAAACCGGCTTTAGTCGCGGCATAAACAGTCATTGCGCGCGGCATCCCGCGAAGTGCAGAAATAGAACTCACCGTCACTAAATGGCCATCCCCTTGTTCACGAAAGATTTCGAGAGCGGCTTCACATTGTGCAACAGCAGCAACAAAATTAGTTTGCGCCGTTTGTACGTTGGCGTGGAAATAACCGGTACCTAAAGACGCACCCTTACCCATTCCAGCGTTGACGATAACACGATCGATACTACCAAATTCCTCGCGAAAGGCTTTGAACACGCTAAAAACCTGATCGTGATCATTCACATCTAACGCTTTCACCGACACGCGGGTTTGCGGGTAATCCGCTTCAAGTTCTGTTTTCAGTGCTTCCAGACGGTCGGTGCGACGCGCACACAATGCTAAATTGCGGCCGAGCTTTGCAAACTCACGCGCCATGCCCTCGCCCAGTCCAGAGCTTGCACCGGTAATAATTATTGTTTGACGTACCATGCTTTATCCTTGCTTGATGAGCTTGCGCGCTCGCCAATGTAAATAATTCACCAAAAACCAGAAATTCTTGAACGCGGGGTTACTGGTCTGCTTATGGTGATAACGATAATAAATTTGTTGTGCGATAACACTCAGTCGGAATAAACCGAAGACTTCATAAAAGGTGAAATCACGCACATCGACATTCATTTTTGAGCAGTAATAATCAATCACTTCCTGCCGTGTAAACATGCCCGGCAAATGGGTAGGCTGCCGGCGTGTCGATTGCGCAATCCGGTCGTCGTCTGCTTCAATCCAGTAAGCCAACATATTGCCGACGTCCATCAATGGATTTCCCAACGTCGCCAATTCCCAGTCTAGAACACCGATTATTTCGGTTGGGTCATTGCTATTGAGTACCAAATTGTCGAAGCGGAAGTCGTTGTGGGTCATACAAATGGTTTCGTGTTGCGGTTGATGCTCTGCTAACCACCGCATAATCCCTTTGCCACTCGGCACATTCCAAGTCTTGGCGCGGCGATAACGCTCACTCCAACCACTCACTTGGCGTTCGGTATAGCCTGCGCCTTTCGCCAGATCATTGAGACCGGCTTGCTCAATATCCACTTGATGTAGCTCAATCAAGCAATCCAATGCGCGTTGGCACAGGGTTCGCGTTTGCGCTTCACTTAAGGTTAGTTCGCGCGGCATATTCTTCCGCGGGATAATGCCAGCGATGCGCTCCATGACATAAAATTCAGCACCAATCACGGCTTCATCGCTGCAATGCAGGAGCATTTCGGGAACGTACGGGAATACTGCCTTCAGTGCTTTTTGAATGCGGTATTCGCGACCCATGTCATGCGCTGACTTGGCCTTGGTTCCGGCAGGCGGACGCCGCAAAATTAAATCGGCATTGTCGAACTGCAAGCGGTAAGTCCAATTGGACGCTCCACCAGCGTATTGGGTAATGCGTACATCACCCTCTAATTGCGGCAGCTTTTGCTTAAGATACGCCACTAATGGAGCTTCAGGTAGCGCTTCACCATCACGCACTCGGCCGGCTTTATCTTCCACCGTCGCGAGATTGTTTTGGCTCATGACTCACGCTCCCGATATTTGTTCAGTTCAACTTTCGCAATAGTGGCGCGGTGCACAGCATCCGGACCGTCCGCAATGCGCAGTGCGCGAGCAACTGCAAACAAACTGGTGAGTGGCACATCATGGGACATACCTGCACCACCATAAAGTTGAATGGCTTCATCAACCACTTGCTGCAACACACTGGGCGCTGCCAGTTTGATCGCTGAAATCTCAGCAAGCGCTTTCATCGCTCCAACTTGATCGATTTTCCACGCTGCGTAAAACGTCAACAGACGCGCTTGATCAATAGCAACACGCATGTCAGCAACCCGTTCCATATTGCCGCCGAGTTGCAATAGTGGTCGCCCGAATGCAATTCGTTCTTGCCCACGCTGCATGTACAGTTGCAATGCTTTTTCTGCAGCACCTAAAGCGCGCATGCAGTGATGAATACGTCCTGGCCCTAGACGCCCTTGTGCAATTCTAAAGCCATCACCTAAGCCACCAATCACGTTCTCCTTAGGCACTCGAACCTGATCAAACAACACTTCGCCGTGACCGTATGGCGCGTCATATTCACCAAACGCCGGCAACATGCGTTCAATAGTCACCCCCGGCGTATCCAGCGGTACAATCACCATACTATGCCGTTGATGTTTCGCCGCATCAGGGTCGGTTAATCCCATCACAATCGCGAACTTCGCATCGGGATGACCTAACCCAGTTGACCACCATTTACGGCCAGAAATCACAACATCGTCGCCATCTGCAATAATGCGAGCCTGCATGTTCGTGGCATCTGAGGACGCTACGTCAGGCTCTGTCATACAAAACACAGACCGGATATCACCTGCTAGTAAAGGCTGTAACCATTGTTGCTGCTGTTGGTTGGTACCAAAGTGGTACAGCACTTCCATATTCCCGGTATCGGGAGCATTGCAGTTAAAAACCTCTGGCGCTAACAGGCTATGCCCCATTACTTCGGCTAAAGGCGCGTACTCCAAAGTGGTGAGTCCAGCGCCAAGGTCATCATCCGGTAAAAAGAGATTCCACAAACCTTGCGCTTTGGCTTTCGCTTTCAATTCATGCACCAGCGGTGGCACCTGCCAGGTGCGCCAATCGGCCGAGCCATTTAAGCGCCGACATTCCTTGTGATAATTCGCTTCATTCGGCTCAATATGCTCGCGCATAAATTGAATGAGGCGCTGCCGGTACTCGGTCGTTTTCGCACTTGGAGTAAAATCCATGAGAATCCTGCCTTGCTACTAATGTTAAACGCTTGTTTGAATGATTGTAGAGAGCCTACTCGCAACATTCAATACGAATGCTCATTGTAATACAGCTGCTGAGCGTAACTGGGTAGGCGTTCAACGAGAAAATCGACAAACACCCGTACTGCAGGTAACAAACCTCGCCGATAAGGATACACCAGATGCATAATTCCTAACGGTAAACTCCATTCCGGCAACACTCGTTGTAGTTGCTGCTGTTGCACCGCATCCGAACAGATGTAGTTGGGCAAAGCGACCATCCCTTGGCCAGCAATTGCTGCTTCGCGGAGAACGAACATATCATCGGTAATGAGTCGTGGTTGATAGCTGATACTCAGTTTATCGCCGCTGGTGTGCGTCAACTCATAGCGGTAACGACCACTGCTATAATGCATCGATAACAACGGCATCTGCAGAATATCTAAGGGGTGCTCGATAGCATGCTGTTTGAGCAGAGTTGGTGAGGCATACAAGGTTGTCGGCGCTCGACTCAAGGTCCGCGCAATCAGCGAGGAATCTTCAATGGTCGGCCGCACTCGCAATGCAACATCGATGCCCTCCTCAATGAGATTGACCGGTTGATCGGTTACCCGCCAGTGAATCCGAACTTCAGGATAGAGCGCCATAAACTCTGGTAGCAAATGCACCAATAAGCTCTGGCTAATCGCATATGGACACGACACATGAATATCGCCTCGCGGCGTTTCCTGCACCATTTGCGTGACTTGCTGAGCAGCCTCTGCCGCAGCCACTAAGCTCTCACAATGCACCAAAAAGGCCTGTCCAATATCGGTCACCTTCAAGCCCCGCGTACTGCGATGTAACAGCCGTACACCTTGCTCATTCTCGAGTTCGGTCAAGCGTCGACTTAATGTGGACTTGGGCATGCCAAGCTCGCGCGCTGCTTCGCTAATACTGCCGGCGGCAACAGTTTTGGCAAACAACATATAGTTGGTCAAATCAGGCAGCACAATCCCCTCCCATAAATAAATCACAGTTTGTGTGTTTTATTCACTGTTCACTATTCACTTTCTGTTGTTCCATATATGGAACGATTGGTTCTAATTTAGCCTACTACCGTTATGAATGGAACAGTTTAGTATGGTCATCAGATTACACAGCGCACCTTTGGCTTCGGCCATTCTTTGTTTGGAGGTTGTATGAACATATTACATTTAGATTCTGGATTATTTATTGGCCAATCGGTCAGCCGCAAGTTAAGCGCCGGTATTGTTGAGCGTTTGCAGAAGACGGGCAGCTATGATGTGACCTATCGTGATTTAGTCACTCAACCTGTACCGCATTTAGATGCTGAGACCTTGATGGATGGCGACAATGCTCTCAGTCAGGAGTTGATTGCTGAGTTACAGGCTGCTGATATTATTGTCATTGGCGCGCCAATGTATAACTTCACCATTCCAACCCAGCTCAAAGCTTGGCTAGACCGTGTGTTGAAGGCTGGTGTTACCTTTCAATATACCGAGCAAGGCCCACAAGGGTTGTTGACCGATAAAACGGTGTACATTGCGTCAGGTCGTGGTGGTATCTACAGCAAGGGCGAAGCCGCAGCAATGGATCATCAGGAAAGCTACTTGCGTCAAGCGCTAGGCTTTATCGGGATTACCAATGTTCAAGTGGTTCGCGCAGAAGGCGTAAACTTAGGTGAAGAACCGCGTGAGCAAGCTCTGCAAGCAGCACAAGCGGAAATTGAGGCGCTCGCATAGCGCCTCAACCAAACCACGTTAAAGCTGGGTGCTGTAATTAATCGGTACCCAGCGATAGCCCTGCTCTTCCTCACGTAAATGACCAATACCGGGGAAAGCCACATGAGCTCCAGCTGCCCAGTAGCCTTGCTCAGCCACTTCCTCAAAAATCCGTTGCCGCTGAGTGAAAGCTTGCTCACTGTTGGTATCAAAGGCGATGGTGACGGTTGGATCTTCAAACTGAACACTGGCTACGTGCATAATGTCACCCCACACCACTAATGTCTCACCTTGACTCTCAACGTGATAAACGCTGTGACCGGGCGTATGTCCGGGAGTTGGATTCACCGTGATACCTGATACCAGCTCATCGCCATCGGCAAAGGTAACGAGTTGATTGCTGTCACGATAAGGTAACAAGGATGCCTGAGCGCCTTGAAAGAAGCCTTTATCGCTCTCGGCAGCGGCATTCAAATTGGCTTCACTCAGCCAAAAATCAGCATCATCTGCGTCCACATAGACCGTCGCTTGACTGAACACCTTTTCACCTTCATGCATCAAGCCGCCGACATGGTCGGGATGCATGTGCGTAATCAAGATCATATCTATGTCTTCCGGCTTGTAGCCAGCCATCCACAAATTATCGCGGAAGAAACCTAACGTCGGACCAAATAATGCACCTGCTCCAGTATCAATCAGAATTTGTTGTTCACCCGTATCCACTAAATAACCATTGACGGACGTCTCTAACGGACTTGCTAGAAAGTCTTCGGCGAGACGCTGTTGCACTGCGTCTGCGTCCATATGAAGTAGATCGTGAACTGGCAAGGTTACGGTGCCGTCGCTAATGGCGGTTACTTTAAAATCGCCTAGCGTCATACGATAGAAACCAGGCGCTTGTTTATCGCCCTCTGATTCATCCATCGCTGCGACCGTTGAAGATAGAGTTAATGAGACAATAACGCCTGCTGTGGTCAACACTTGCTTCATTGCTTTCATCTCCTGTCGTTAAACATGTTAATCAACAACTTAGTTTAGACAATGTACCGTCCGCCTGAGTATTTAGATCGCGCATAGTCACTATTCTTCAGATCAACGTAACAAGTTTATGGTGCACTTCGCAGCAACGCACTCGCAAATTGATGGTGGGTCAATTCCTCAAGCGTTTCTTGAAACACCGTATATTGTTCCGAATGTTCATTCGAGCGTGCTAAGAATTCCTGCCAAAAGTAATAGATCCCGAATGGATACTCGCGCAATAGAGCCTCATCAATTCGCTTAGCTAACAACATGCCGCATGCATAGTCTTGCCGAATCCTGTCATCCGGATTCGCTTCAGCGCATAACCGCTCTGCACGCGCTAACCGCGATTCTAAATAGCTGGCGGACACACCGATACTCTCCAAATAGCGATAGGCCATCCACTCCGCGCTGCCTTCATGGATCCAAGCATGATCATTATCGAATAGATTGCGCTGATAGAGATGAGCAACTTCGTGAGCAAAAAACCACAAGGTGTCATTGACGAAGGTAGGCTCAATCATTCTGTCTTCCAGAGCCATACCATACCAATGCACGAACAGTTGACTGCCAATCACGCCCCCTTGGTTACCGTAACGCCCATTCGAGGTGCTGCTGTATGAGGCGAACACCATCGGCGCGGTTTCTAGGGCGCCTAAGCGCGCCGCGAAGTAATTCAACATTGGCTCCAGACTGTTTCGCAGCTCACTTTGTAACGATGCGGGAATACCTTGATCAATCAACAACGGCATTCCGCTTTGACTCGGCCGTTGTTCACCAACATAAACCATCAAACCGTCATCAGCACTTTCATACCAACTGAGTGCTTCAGTGGCAGATTCGGTGGGAATCACAATGGAATCAGTGGGTGCGCTTTGCATCGTGAAATAGAAGCGAAATTGGCCGGCAAATTCACAGGATTCAGGGCAAACTTTGAAACGACCGCTAAACCAAGCCATGCCACCATCCGAATAAGGCGAGAATGGCGCATAATCCTGCTCGAGATAGGTATAGGTTGGGGTCAATTCGAAACTAACAAACTGGAATGGCTGTTGATCGACGCGTTGAATATATTCATTACCATTTGCGGCAACAGCAATCATAAACTCGCCCGACTCAGGAGACCAACGAGCAACTCTGCTTTGATCTGGGGTACGAATAAATTCGAGTCGTGTAACTGGCTCTGCTAACTGGTATTGAACCCACCACCGATCGGTCAGATCCGTTTGTTCGCGGTACACATTCACATTGATTTGTTCGCGCGGCTGCTGTGCGTATAGGTATAGCGCAAGCACGCCTACTGCGCAGAAGAGCAACACTAACAACCGAATGGAACGATTCTGCATAGGTCCTCACCACGAACTGGTCGGTACGTCATTCACCTCGACTGTTGTCGGCGACTCATGACCACCCAAGCGATACCGCTGACAATTAAGACAGTGGCAATAAATAAACGCATAGTCAGTGCTTCGCTGGCAAACAACACACCACCCAACGTCGCCACTACCGGCACCGTCAATTGACAAACAGCGGCAATAGTCACCGTCAAATGAGGCAGCGCTAAATACCAAATGGCATACCCTACACCTGAGGTGAGACTGCCCGATAAGATCGCCAGCCAAATACCCTGAGCACTCCAGACAGAGTGCTCGATTGTCACTAGCAAAAGCAAGCCCAACAGGGGTAAGGTTCGCGTAAAGTTACTGACTGTATCGAGCAAAGGCTGCTTCGAGCCGCGTCCAACCAATGAGTAGATGCCCCAACAACAGCCTGCTGTGATCATCAAAACAACCCCAAGTGACGAATCCGGCACACTTAACTGCGGCTGAATCAAATAAACAAATCCTATGAACGCCAATCCGACGCCAAGCCATTCACGCAACGTGACCCGATTACCCTGCCACCAGCCATTCAGCAGCATGGAGAGTTGTACCGAAGTAAACAGAATAAGCGCGCCAATGCCGGTTTCTAACGTGACATAAGCATAGGAAAAAGCGATGGCATAGCCGAACAATGCAAAAGCGCCACGCCAACTTCCACCGCGCGTAAACTGCCGTGGCCGGTGCCCACGGAGCGCTAGGATAAAACACAATGTCACAATCCCAGCGAATAGTCGCAACCACGTGAACGTCCCTGCATCAATCGCATCATCCTTGAGTGCCAGCCGCGCCAAAATGGAATTACCCGCGAACGCCACAATGGCGAGCACAGTCATCAGCACGAGGATGAGCGGACTCAACGGTCGTGTTTTAGTCACTGCTATGCGTGCTCAGCAGATAATCGAGACCACCAGTAATAGCTGCAACTTGCGCAACAATGCATTCTTCAGGGTTGGTTTTTGGGCTATCTGGGTATACCTCAGTAGTCGTCACATAAGGAGCATTGGTCATCCCCATACACAAACCCAGTGGCTTCGCAGCGTAATTAATGACACCCGCTTGTTCCATTGGCACGCCAATAAAATTACCTTGATTGTCAGGTTCAGCAATATGCGTAATCGCACCAACGCTGCGAATGATAGCGCCTTGAAAATCAGCCTCTGGGCGGTCGGCGTCCCCCACTAAATAAAAGCCATCTGGAATATTCCAGTTGGTATTCACCTTCCCTTCTTTCGCTGCCAGCGCCGGGCGAAACTCCGAGTTATCGGTATCCGTCGTCTCATGCAGGTCAACATGCATGGCGAAAGGAGTCTCCAGTTGTGCCAGATACTGCATGGGCAACTCTGACTCCAGTACGCCGCTGCCAACCTTAAAGGAACGGTTCGGGTCAGCTGCAGCAGGATTCCAACGGTTGATGGTTTCATAGCCCCACGGACTCAAACAGGGAAACACGACAATATTGACGCGGTCTTCATAAGCGGTCGCAGTCGTTTGCAAGAATCGTAAAGCACCATGCACACCACTCGTTTCATAACCATGCACACCGCCAGTTACGACAATCGTTGGCAACTCTGGTTGCCACTGACGCGTCTTGACTACGAACAAATCATATTGCCCCACCGCATAATCAAGATGACCATAACACTCCACGGTAAACTGATCTTTTAACGCATCGATAGCAGTCACAACATCTTCTACATAAGAGCGTTTCTTGTGTTGCTCACTCAACCATTGCTGCTTTTCCTCCACGCCCCAGGGTTGCCCTTTCGTGCCGATGTGATAGACAAATGCCTCTGCCATAGAATCCTCTTTTTTTGCGTTGCTGTTTCTGCTCTACTAGATGCTACTAGCGCTTATGGAATAAGCGTATCATGGTTCCGCCAATCACGGCAGCAGGAGATCAATTCAATGCGTATGATGGGACAACTGGCTTGGTTGTTGTTTGGTGGTATTGCTTTGCTGCTGATTCTTTGGTGGGCACCAGATAAACCGGTTCAACAACTGTACACACAATACGCTCAAGCACCCTCGCAGTTTGCTCAAGTGAATGGTCTGACGGTGCATTATCGAATTGAAGGAATGGCTTCAGCAGCGCCTCCTCTGATACTGCTGCACGGCACGTCAGCGAGTCTCCATACCTGGGATGGTTGGGTGAAAGAACTGCAGGATCAGCGCCAAATTATCCGCTTAGATTTACCCGGATTTGCACTCACCGGCCCACGCCAAGATGATGATTATCGCGTCGAAACCTATGCGAATTTTGTCGCTGACTTTGCCAGCGCACTTGGTATCGAGACCTTTGATCTAGGCGGCAATTCCCTCGGTGGCTTTATTGCTTGGAAAACAGCGGAATTTTATCCAGAGCGCGTTTCCAGGCTGATTCTTGTCGACCCAAGTGGTGGTTACGAGTGGAGTCCTGAAGAATTACCTTTAGGTTTTCGCATTGCTCAAGCCCCAATACTAAGCTATTCCATGGAGTATTTTACGCCTAAGTTTATGATTCGTCGTAGTGTCGAGAATGTCTATGGTGACCCGAGCTTAGTTACCGATGAGCTGGTTCAATTGTATTATGATATGACGCTTCGGGAAGGAAATCGGCGTGCCTTACGGCTAAGGTTTAAACTGCAGCAGTCTCGCGATGAAAGTGAAACATTGCGCACCCTGAGCCAACCAACACTCATTCTTTGGGGTGGGCGCGACACACTTATTCCGGTAACCAACGCACACAAATACGCGGCCGATATACCCAACAATGTTTTAGTGATCTTTCCAGAACTGGGTCATGTGCCGCATGAGGAAGCTCCGGCTCAGACAGCCGATGCCGTTAGAGCTTTCTTACGCTAAAACGAAAAAAGCCACTCCGCATTCGGAGTGGCCCTTAAAGTCGTGAACACTAAACGAGGCTTACTAGCCTGTTTTTTCACGTAATGCTTTACCAATTTCTGCAAGACTACGTACGGTTTTGACGCCTGCTGCTTCTAATGCTGCAAACTTCTCATCCGCCGTACCTTTACCACCAGAAATGATAGCGCCCGCATGACCCATGCGCTTACCTGGAGGTGCAGTGACACCAGCAATGTAAGACACAACCGGCTTAGTGACGTTGTTTTTGATGTATTCCGCAGCTTCTTCTTCTGCAGTACCACCAATTTCACCAATCATGACGATCGCTTCGGTTTTAGGATCTTTCTCAAACATCGCTAAGATATCGATAAAGTTTGAGCCTGGAATCGGGTCACCGCCGATACCAACACAGGTAGACTGACCAAAACCTTCGTCAGTTGTCTGCTTCACAGCTTCATAGGTCAATGTACCTGAACGTGACACGATACCGACTTTACCTGGCTTATGAATGTGACCTGGCATGATACCGATCTTACACTCACCCGGAGTGATTACTCCTGGGCAGTTTGGACCAATCATCCGGACGCCTTTGTGCGTCAAATATTCTTTCACATACAGCATATCCAACGTTGGAATGCCTTCAGTGATACAAACGATCAGCTCGATACCAGCGTCTGCAGCTTCAACAATAGAGTCTTTACAGAATGGAGCTGGTACGTAAATAACTGATGCAGTAGCGCCCGTTTGTTCAACAGCTTCACGCACCGTGTTAAATACTGGCAAACCTAAATGCGTTTGACCGCCTTTACCTGGAGTTACGCCGCCAACCATTTGCGTTCCGTAAGCAATCGCTTGCTCAGAGTGGAACGTACCTTGGCCGCCGGTAAAACCTTGGCAAATAACTTTAGTATTCTTATCGATCAAGATAGACATTATTGACCTCCTGCCGCAGCAACCACTTTATCAGCAGCATCAGACAAGCTCTCAGCTGCAATAATATTGAGGCCACTTTCCGCTAACTTCTGACGACCCAATTCTGCGTTGTTACCTTCTAGACGTACAACTACAGGAACTTTCACGCCAACTTCTTCCACTGCACCCATAATACCTTCGGCAATCATGTCGCAACGGACAATACCGCCAAAGATGTTAACGAGTACGGCTTTGACAGCCTTGTCAGACAGGATGATTTTAAATGCTTCAGTAACGCGCTCTTTGGTCGCACCGCCGCCTACATCAAGGAAGTTTGCTGGCTGACCGCCTGCTAACTTAACGATGTCCATGGTACCCATAGCCAAACCTGCACCATTGACCATACAGCCAATGTTGCCGTCCAATGCTACGTAGTTGAGTTCCCATTTAGCAGCTTGTGCTTCACGCTCGTCTTCTTGCGAAGGATCGTGCATTTCACGAATCTTCGGCTGACGATACAAGGCGTTACTATCAATGTTGATTTTGCCGTCTAAGCAATGCAGGTTACCTTGCTCAGTAACAACTAGCGGATTGATTTCCAACAACGCGAAATCATACTGCTCAAACATTTTGGCTAAACCAAGGAAGATCTTGGTGAACTGCTTCACTTGATCCGCGTTCAAGCCTAATTTGAAACCAAGCTCACGACCTTGATATGGCTGTGCGCCAACCGTTGGGTCGATGATCGCTTTCAGAATTTTTTCAGGTGTTTCTTCAGCAACTTTCTCAATCTCAACGCCACCTTCAGTTGATGCCATGAACACGATTTTACGCGTCGCACGGTCAACAACAGCACCGAGATAAAGCTCTGAGCCGATATCAGTCAAGCTCTCAACCAAAATTTTGGCAACTGGCTGGCCATTTGCATCCGTTTGATAGGTCACAAGGTTTTTGCCGATCCAGTTGTTCGCAAATGCGCGAACGTCGTCGAGGCTAGAGACCAATTTCACGCCGCCCGCTTTACCGCGACCGCCTGCGTGTACTTGGGTTTTCACTACCCAACGCTCACCACCAATTTTCTTTGCAGCTTCAACGGCTTCTTCCGCAGTGTCTACTGCGTAGCCTTCTGATACTGGCAAACCAAACTCTCTAAAAAGTTGTTTGGCTTGATACTCATGCAAGTTCATGATGCTCTTCCGATTCGTTTGAACAACTTAAGCAGCCACCGTGGCCACTACCCGAAAATCGCGCGCATTTTACAGCTTTGCGTGCGAAAAAGACAGCCGCCGGGAAGATTTCTCTTGGCGGCGGCTGTGTATTTTCTTTACACGTCTAACAACAGACGTTGTGGATCTTCCAGTAACTCTTTAATGGTTACCAAGAAGCCGACAGATTCTTTCCCGTCGATAATACGATGATCATAAGATAAGGCTAAATACATCATCGGTAGGATTTCAACTTTCCCATCTACCGCCATTGGGCGATCTTGGATTTTGTGCATCCCCAAAATGGCGCTTTGTGGTGGATTCAAAATAGGCGTCGATAACAATGAACCGAACACACCACCGTTGGTGATTGTGAAATTACCACCCTGCATATCGTCCATGGTCAATTTACCATCACGACCTTTCAGAGCTAAATCACGAATCCCATTTTCGATGTCAGCAATGCTCATTTTATCAGTGTCACGCAATACCGGTGTAACCAGACCACGCGGCGTTGATACCGCAATGCTGATATCGAAATAGTTGTGATAAACAATATCATCACCATCAATCGATGCATTGACGTCTGGGAAACGTTTCAGGGCTTCAGTCACCGCCTTCACGTAAAAGCCCATAAAGCCTAGGCGCGTATCGTGACGTTCTTCAAATACGTCTTTGTATTTTTTACGCAAGTCCATGATTGGCTTCATGTTGACTTCGTTGAACGTTGTCAGCATTGCTGTGGCATTCTTCGCCTCTAACAAACGCTTCGCAATAGTCTTGCGCAGACGCGTCATTGGAACGCGTTTCTGGTCACGGTCGCCCGCTTTCGCTGGTGCCGCAGCTGGCTGAGCAGCTGGAGCTTCTTTCTTACCACCGTCTTTCATGTGTTTCTCTACATCTTCCTTCGTGACTCGACCACCTTTACCGGTGCCCTTGATATCTGCAGCTTTCAAGTTGTGCTCAGCGAGTAAACGGCGCACCGCTGGGCCTGCGACATCGCTATCCGAGTCATCATCTGAACTCGACTCTGGTTCCGCTGCTTTGTCGTCACTTTGATTCGACTGAGCGTCAGCACTACCGCCTGCTTCAACGATACCAATCACGTCATCAGCACCAACAGTGGCACCTTCTTCGTGTTTAATTTCAGCTAATACACCATCAGCTGGAGCAACCACTTCAAGCACAACTTTGTCAGTTTCGATATCTACTAGGTTCTGGTCACGCTTCACCGCGTCGCCAGCCTTCACATGCCAAGTGGCAATAGTTGCATCCGCAACAGACTCAGGCAGCGTAGGTACTTTGACTTCCAGCTTTTCACCACTGCCTGAACTTTTCGCAGCAGGCTTTGGAGCTTTCTCGTCCTTCGATTCGTCTTTTGACTCTTCTTTCGGCTCTTCTTTAGCGTCAGCTTTACTGTCTTGCTTCGAGTCAGATTTCGCGGCTGCGCCATCACCCTTCTCAAGCTTGCCGATCACTTCTTCAGCACCGACGGTTGCACCCTCTTCAGCGATAATCTCGCCAATGACACCATCTTCTGGCGCTACCACTTCGAGAACCACTTTATCGGTTTCAATATCGACCAAATTCTGATCGCGCGACACTTTGTCACCTGGCTTGACGTGCCAAGTAGCGACTGTTGCATCAGCAACAGATTCAGGGAGTTGAGGAACTTTTATATCAATAGCCATGGTCAAATATCACCTATTTAATGGTTAGCGCGTCATCGACTAATTGGGTTTGCTGTTTCGTGTGCTCTGACAAATAACCCACCGCTGGAGCAGCCGACGCCGCTCGTCCTGCGTAAGTCAATGCAGCACCCTTTGGAATTGCTGCCCAGAAGTTGTGTTGGCTACTGTACCAAGCACCTTGGTTCTGAGGCTCTTCCTGACACCAAACAAAATCTTTTACATGCTGATAATCTTTCAAAATTTCAGCAACTTCTTCAGCTGGGAACGGATACAACTGCTCTATCCGAACAATCGCAACATCGTCTTGTTCACGCTTGCGACGCTCTTGCAGCAGATCGTAGTACACTTTCCCCGAACAGAACACGACTCGTTTGACTTTCTTCGGCGCCAACTCATCCACTTCCGCAATAGCGTTCTGGAATACACCGGTTGTCAATTCTTCCAGCTCAGAAACCGCTAACGGATGGCGCAGAAGTGATTTCGGCGTCATGACAATCAACGGGCGCCGCACCGGACGCAATTGCTGCCGACGAATCATATGGAATACCTGCGCAGGCGTCGTTGGCACACAGACTGACCAGTTGTGATCCGCAGACAACTGCAAGAACCGCTCTAAGCGCGCAGAGCTATGCTCTGGGCCCTGGCCTTCATAACCATGCGGTAGCAACAACGTGAGGCCACACAAACGACCCCATTTCTGCTCACCTGAACTCAAGAACTGGTCAATGACCACTTGCGCGCCATTTACGAAGTCGCCGAATTGCGCTTCCCACATCACCAGTGCTTTTGGCTCTGCTGTTGCGTAGCCGTATTCAAAAGCAACGACTGCAGCTTCTGAGAGTACGGAGTCATAAATTTCAATCTTGCCTTGGCCATCACGAATATTATTCAACGGCATGTAGGTCGATGCATCATCTTGGTTATGCAGCACCGCATGTCGATGGAAGAACGTTCCACGACCACTGTCTTGACCCGTCAGACGAATATGAACGCCTTGATCAACCAAAGTGGCGTAAGCCAAGGTTTCCGCAAAGCCCCAGTCGGCTGGCTTGTCACCGGCAGCCATTTTCAGGCGTTCGTCGTAAACCTTACCAACCCGAGAATGCAATGCGTGTGAGTCAGGAACCGTACTGGCTGCTTTCCCTAATGCTTTCACTTGTTCGAGACTGATTTTCGCGTCGTATTCAACGTTCCATTCGTTATCAATGAACGGTTTCCAGTCCGATGAATGACTCTTCATCTCACGGAATTCATCAACGACAATCTCACCCTTATCGAGCAAGTCGCGATAATCACTGACCAGTTGTTCCAGGTCTTTGTCTTTAATGACACCGTTGTTCAACAAGCGCTCAGCGTAAACTTCGCGCGGCACTGGATGCTGTTTCACTTTTGCATACATCAACGGCTGCGTAGCACTCGGCTCATCCGCTTCGTTGTGGCCATGCCGACGATAACAAACCAGGTCAATCATCACGTCGCGTTGGAACGTGTTGCGATAATCTAATGCTAACTGAGTGACAAACACCACGGCTTCAGGATCATCCGCATTCACGTGGAATATTGGCGCCTGCACCATCTTTGCAATATCCGTACAGTATTGTGTAGAGCGGCTATCTTCACGTTTAGATGTGGTGAAACCAACTTGGTTGTTGATCACAATGCGAATCGAGCCGCCCACTTGGAACGCGCGGGTCTTCGACATGTTGAATGTTTCTTGCACGATGCCTTGCCCAGCAATAGCGGCATCACCGTGAATGGTAATCGGGAGGACTTTCGAGCCTGTGCAATCGCCAAGGCGATCCATACGCGCTCGAACTGAGCCCATCACCACCGGGTTCACGATTTCTAAGTGCGACGGGTTGAACGCGAGCGCTAAGTGAACATCGCCACCTTTAGTCGCGAAATCAGATGAGAAGCCCATGTGATACTTCACATCGCCCGAGCCTTTATTAACCGCATGCTTACCGGCAAACTCGTCGAATAAATCGGCTGGCTTTTTACCCAGCACGTTGACTAACACGTTGAGTCGGCCACGGTGGGCCATACCGATAACCACTTCCTTACTGCCTTGCTCACCGGCACGGTGAATCAATGCCTTGAGCATTGGTACCAAGCTGTCGCCGCCCTCTAAACTGAAGCGTTTAGCGCCAGGGAACTTGGAGCCTAAATATTTTTCTAAGCCATCAGCTGCAACCAACTCTTTAAGAATACGCTGCTGCAGGTCTTGACTGAATTCAGGACGCCCCAACACACCTTCTAAACGCTGCTGAATCCAACGCTTCTCGCGCGTGGAGACAATGTGCATGTATTCTGCACCAATAGAGCCGCAATAGATTTGGTTGAGAGTCTTGTGAATATCACCGAGCTTCATCGTGTCTTTGCCAACGGCTAAAGACCCAACGTTAAATTCTTTATCATAATCGTCTTTCGACAATTCATGATGCTCGAGAGTTAAATCTGGAACTGTAGGCTGCTTCCATAAATCGAGCGGATCCAGATTCGCATGCTGATGACCGCGGAACCGGTAGGCATTGATGAGCTGGAGTACTTTGACTTGCTTTTGATCGGGCGCTGCTGCAACCGCGGTTCCAGCTTGCTTAAACTTATTTTTTGCAGCTTCACGAAATTGTTCGCGAATCGTGCTCAGTTTGGTATCTGCACGACCGTCATCGCTCGGCAACTGATCAAAAAAGTGGCGCCATTCGTCGCCTACCGCCGTTGGATCGTCAAGGTAAACCTCAAATAGCTCCTCAACATAGGCCATATTACCACCAGCCAGGTGGGAGGATTCTAGCCAGGCTTGCATTACGCCATCTTGCATCGCTGTTCCTTCACACTCGTTTCACAAAAAAATAGCCATCCGGGCTGGATGGCTATTTCGATACAGCACGCCCATTACTATAGCAAATCATCGCCAAATGATTAAATGGCGCGATTCAATAGCATGGATTTGATGTGTCCAATAGCCTTTGTCGGATTCAATCCTTTCGGGCACACGTTTACACAGTTCATGATGCCGTGACAACGGAACACACTGAATGCATCATCAAGGTCGTCGAGGCGCTGCTCAGTGGCTGTATCACGGCTATCAATCAAGAAGCGATAGGCGTGTAAGAGACCGGCAGGACCGACGAACTTGTCTGGATTCCACCAAAATGATGGACACGACGTCGAACAGCACGCACACAGAATACACTCATACAAACCGTCGAGCTTCGCGCGCTCTTCAGGAGATTGCAGACGCTCACGTGCTGGTGGTGTCTTGTCGTCATTAATGAGATACGGCTTAATTTTTTCGTACTGCTTGTAGAATTGACTCATATCTACAATCAAGTCACGGATAACGGGTAAGCCCGGTAACGGCCGAACCACAACTTTCTTGCTGCCACCATTAAGAGCTGACAACGGTGTGATACACGCCAAACCGTTTTTGCCGTTCATATTCAAACCGTCAGAACCACACACACCCTCACGGCATGAGCGACGGAATGCTAAAGTCGGATCTTGCTCTTTTAACTTCAGCAAGACATCCAGCACCATCATGTCACGCCCTTCTTCCACTTCCAGCGTGTAATCTTTCATGTAGGGTGCGTTATCAACATCCGGGTTGTAACGATAAACTGAAATTTTCAACGTCTTCATCGTTTTCACCTAATCTTAGTAAGTCCGCGCTTTCGGCGGGAATGCTTCACGCAACTTCGGCTGCATATTCACTTCGCGAGTAGTCATTGACTCATCGCCTGGACGGTAAACGGTATGCACTAACCATTTCTGATCGTCTCGGTCTGGGAAGTCAGCACGACTGTGCGCGCCACGACTTTCGGTACGGAAGTTTGCAGCAACCGCAGTTGAATAAGCAGTTTCCATCAAGTTATCGAGCTCTAAACACTCGATACGTTGCGTGTTGAATTCTTTACTGGTGTCATCCAAGCGGGCGTTTTGTAGACGCTCTCGAATTGCCTTGAGCTCTTTCAAGCCTTCTGCCATAGCGTCGCCTTCACGGAATACCGAGAAGTTCAATTGCATGCATTTTTGCAGGTCTTTCTTAATTTGCGCTGGATCTTCACCGTCTTGGTTGTTTTCCCAACGATTCAGACGCGCTAACGCTGCTTCAACATCATCGTTAGTGGCTTCACGCGCTTCGGTATTCGCAGCGAGTGACTCGCCCAAATGCAGACCAGTCGCACGGCCAAAGACAACCAAGTCAAGTAACGAGTTGCCACCGAGTCGGTTAGCACCATGCACAGACACACAAGCAATTTCACCACACGCGAACAAACCTGGAATTGGCGTTGCTTTACCGTCGGCATCGACTTGTAATGCTTGCCCGTTCACATTCGTAGGAATACCACCCATCATGTAGTGACAGGTTGGGATAACTGGAATCGGCTCTTCTGCTGGATCAACGTGGGCAAACGTTTTCGCAAGGTCACACACACCCGGTAAGCGACTTTCCAAAACATCACGACCCAAATGATCGAGCTTCAGTTTAATGTGAGTACCCCATGGGCCTTCACAACCACGGCCTTCACGGATTTCGGTCATCATTGCCCGAGCAACAACGTCACGTCCCGCTAAGTCTTTGGCGTTTGGCGCGTAACGCTCCATGAAGCGCTCGCCATCTTTATTCAGCAGGTAACCACCCTCACCACGGCAACCTTCCGTCACCAGCGAGCCGGCTCCGGCAATACCTGTGGGGTGGAACTGCCACATTTCCATATCTTGAACTGGCACACCTGCACGCAGAGCCATGCCAACGCCATCGCCGGTGTTAATGTGGGCATTCGTGGTTGAGGCATAAATCCGGCCTGCACCACCAGTCGCCAAAATCACTGCTTTGGCTTTGATAAAAAAGACTTCGCCCGTTTCGATATTCAAAGCAGTTGTGCCGACAACAGCGCCATCTTGATTTTTCACCAAATCAAGTGCGAACCACTCCGAAAAGACAGTCGTTTTGTTCTTCACGTTTTGTTGATACAACAAGTGCAGCAGTGCGTGTCCAGTCCGGTCAGCTGCCGCCGCAGTACGCGCTGCTTGCTCGCCACCGAATGCTTTTGACTGGCCGCCGAAAGGACGTTGATACACTTTACCGTTTTCGAAGCGTGAGAAAGGCAAACCTAAGTTCTCCATTTCCAAAATCGCTTCGGGGCCGGTTTTACACATATACTCGATTGCGTCTTGGTCACCGATGTAATCGGAACCTTTCACGGTATCGAACATGTGCCATTCCCAGTTATCTTCGTGCGCATTACCTAAAGCAACAGTAATACCACCTTGAGCAGACACTGTGTGCGAGCGTGTCGGGAATACTTTCGACATCAAAGCACAGGTCATGCCTGCTTGAGAAATTTGTAATGCAGCGCGCATACCCGCGCCGCCAGCGCCGATGACTACAGCGTCAAATTCGAGTGTTTGATAACTCACTTACACACCCTCCACTGGCCACACGACCAACAAACCGGCAAGCCAGTAAGCCATCAGTGCAACACAGACAACGAATTGAATGAACGCCCGTAAGCCTGAGTGTTTGACATAGTCAGTGAGTACCTGCCAGATACCAATCCAACCATGAATCAACACTGAGGTCAGTGCGAGCATCGTGAATATCTTCATACCTAAGCTGGCAAACAAGTTCGTCCAAGCAGCATAGGTTAATGGCTCCGCTGTAACAAAGAAGCTCATCAGAAAAATAGCGTACAAAGCCATGATAATGGCAGACGCCCGAATGAGGATGTAATCGTGGGTACCGCTACGCCCAAATGTTGAAGCTACCTTTACCATAACCAGACTCCTGCTAATGCTGAGAGGACAACTGTCAGAACAAATACAAGCTTAGCGCTGAGGCCGCCTGATTTGATTTCTTCCCAATAGCCGAGGTCCATGACCATGTGACGGACACCCGCCAACAGGTGGTAGCTCAATGCAGTGAGAATGCCCCATGCAATGAATTTGGCGAACCAGCCAGTAAACAAACCTTGCACTACGGCAAAGTCGTTTGCGGACTGTAACGATACGGCAAGCGCCCACACCAACAAACCGATCGCGACCAACATGATCACGCCAGAAATACGATGTAAAATGGAACTAATGGCTGCTGCCGGGAAACTAATTGTAGTAAGGTCTAAATTTACAGGTCTTTGTTTTTTCACGATTGTTGTGCCTTTCAGAAAAGCATTTTTAACATGCTCGGAACTTCAAACATCCTCTCGTTGGAGGACCCTGTGAGATCGCCGTCAAAGTATATAAGCCATGGCCTTGAATTACAATTCTCCAACGCCTTCAATTACGAAAAAAGCAAAGAAAAAGATTACCTAACGTAAAGCCAGTGCCTAGGCTGGTCCATAGCTGGACTAGAGCTGAGCTCAACGTTCAAGTTTCGCGAGATTTGGCCGTCATTGTGTATAGTTTATTATCCATGAGACGTGAGATAAGTTTGAATCCTACCTTAGTCTGATTTCTTTCTGGGACGAATCAGCGTATAACCAGCCAACGCCTGTAATCCAAGCGTCACAACTCGGCGTAATAATGCCCTGTTCACCGCTGTGATTATTCACTCGAAAGCTACCTCTCGGTTTTGGTTCAAACACTCGTTTGAATTGACAAACGGGGTTAAGATCGAGTAAAACTAGCGTCCTTTTTTAGTGATGAAGCAGACTCAAACAAGGAGATTTCCTTATGGCTGATCGTAAAGCCACCCTGCAGATTGACGGCCAATCCATTGAATTACCAGTGCTTACTGGTACAGCCGGCTATGATGTAATTGACGTGCGTACTTTAGGTAAACATGGGTACTTCACATTCGACCCAGGCTTTTTAGCAACGGGTTCGTGCGAATCAAAAATCACCTATATTGATGGTGAGCAAGGCATTCTTCTGCATCGCGGATACCCTATTGATCAGCTTGCTACTCAAGCAGATTATCTCGAAGTATGTTACATGCTGCTCCACGGTGAAGCTCCAACTGAAGATGAATACGCAAAGTTTAAGCAAACTATCACCAAACATACGATGGTCCATCAGGGCTTACACAACTTCTTCAATGGCTTCCGTCGTGACGCTCACCCGATGGCCATGTTGTGCGCTGTAACCGGTGCGTTGTCGTCGTTTTATCACGATGACCTAGACATTCATGATCCGAAGCAACGTTTGCGTAGCGCTTATCGCCTGATTGCGAAAATGCCAACTATTGCTGCGATGGCCTACAAATTCAGTATCGGTCAACCGTTCGTCTATCCGCGTAATGACCTGTCTTATTCTGAAAACTTCTTGAACATGATGTTTTCGGTTCCAGCTGAAGATTACAAAATCAGCCCAACCATCGCCAAGGCGATGGACCGGATTTTCACTTTGCACGCGGATCACGAGCAAAATGCATCAACATCAACTGTGCGTTTAGCCGGTTCATCGGGTGCAAATCCTTATGCATGTATCGCAGCTGGTGTCGCTTCATTGTGGGGACCTGCTCATGGCGGTGCGAATGAAGCCTGCTTGCGCATGCTGAAGGAAATTGGCTCGGTCGATAACATTCCATGTTATGTAGAGAAAGCAAAAGACAAAAACGATCCATTCCGCTTAATGGGCTTTGGTCACCGTGTTTACAAAAACTTTGACCCGCGCGCGACCGTCATGCGCGAGAGCGCTCATGAAGTGCTGAAAGAGCTCAATATTCAAGATCCGTTGTTAGATGTAGCCATGGAACTCGAACGGATTGCTCTGGAAGATCCATACTTCGTTGAGAAGAAGCTCTATCCGAATGTTGATTTCTATTCAGGTATCATTTTGAAAGCTATCGGTATTCCAACCAACATGTTTACAGTCATTTTTGCGCTGTCGCGGACTGTGGGCTGGATTTCGCATTGGCATGAAATGATGAGTGAGTCGAACCAGAAGATTGGACGTCCACGTCAATTGTACACTGGCGCTGAGCAACGCGAATTTAAACCGTTGAAGCGTTAATAACATAACTACCAGTTGGTCAAATTCACTAACTGTTACCAAAAAGCACCTCTCGAGGTGCTTTTTTTTATTCATTTCCACACTAAACTACGCACCATCAACTCACCACTCAATATCCTAAATCAATCGCAATCCCTCAGCAGACAAGCGCTAGCGACTGAACACTGAGATGACTATGTAAAGTTGGCACAGTACCTGCATAGCCATAGATACCAAAAGCTTGGGTACTTTAACCATTTAACTGATTTTTGTTTGACGGGACTAACTAAAATGAACACCAATACTCGTTTCCCAATTCGTACTAGTCTCATGGCCACTTTGCTTGTTGTGAGCTTCGGATTAAGCGGTTGTGGCAATGCCGGCGCGCAAAACCCTGAACCTGAAACCGAAGTTGCCGCACGTATCCCAGTTGCCACGCAACAGGTTGAATTGAGCGCCATCACTTCCAGCTTCCGCACGACCGCCACTCTCGAGGCACGTGAGGAAACCGATGTCGTGAGCAAGGCAAATGGACTGGTTGAAGAATTATTGGTCGAAGAAGGCGACTATGTCCAAAAAGGTCAGGTATTGGCACGCATTCGTGATGAGGAATACCAAATACAAGCTGCACAAGCTCGCGCCGAACTGAACAGTATTCAACAAGAACTCAGCCGTATGAAAGAAATGGCCGAACAAAACATGATCAGCCAAGACTCATATGAAAAATTGCGCTTCTCAGCCGATTTGATGCAAGCCCGCTACGATATGGCAGCATTGAACCTTGCCGAAACTGATATTCGCGCGCCAATTAGTGGTTATATTGCCAAACGCTATGTAAAAACTGGAAATTTAGTCAAACAGTACGAACCGCAAAAGTTATTTCATATTATCGCGCTGGATTCGTTACAAGGTAATGTCTATTTACCAGAACGTGAGCTCCGTCACGTCAAGGTTGGGCAAACGGCGCAACTGCGTGTCAGTGCACTGCCAAATGAAGTGATCCCAGCAACAGTCGAACGTATCAGTCCGATGATCGACACGCAATCGGGTACCTTCAAGGTGGTATTGAACGTCGCCAACCCAGAATTGAGTTTGAAGGCAGGTATGTTCGCGAACGTCAACTTGAACTATGCAACACGCGAGCAGACCGTCACCGTACCCCGCTATGCCCTGCAAAGTTTGGATAATCAGCACACTATTTTTACGGTCGATGCTGAAGGTGTTGCACACAAAATCGACGTCAAAATCGGCTTTGAAGACGAAACACACATTGAAATTGTGGAAGGTTTAAAAGCCGGTGATGAAATTGTTGTGAATGGGCAATCGAATTTGAAAGATGCTGCTCTGGTCGAGGTCATCCGTCGTGAGCAACAATCATGAGTATTGTCACCTTAGCTGTGAAACGTCCGGTGACCATCACTATGGTCACCTTCGCGATACTTCTGTTCGGAATGGTTTCACTGGGTCGTATTCCAGTGACGCTACTCCCCGATTTAGCTTATCCAACACTGACAGTGCGCACCGATTATCCGGGCGGCGCACCTAGTGAAGTTGAACAATTAGTCAGTAAACCGCTTGAAGAGAACCTGGGTACCGTCAAAGGGATCCGTCGCATCGAGACCATTTCTCGTGCCGGACAAAGTGACGTTGTGCTCGAATTTGCTTGGGGCACCGACATGGACATGGCCAGTCTTGATGTCCGTGAAAAGATTGATCTGGTGGAATTGCCATTGGATCTCGAGAAGCCAGTGCTGCTGCGTTTTAACCCAGCCGAGGAGCCTGTCTACCGATTAGCTCTGGGTCTTGCCGAAGGCACTGATGGGGCGTCTATTAGCACCTTAAAGCGCCTGCGTACTTTTGCAGAAGAAGACCTCAAACGACAGCTGGAAGCGGTTGAAGGTGTCGCTTCAGTACGCCTCGGTGGTGGTTTAGAAGATGAAATTCAAGTTCTGGTGAACGAACAGCGGACGAGTCAATTACAGATTCCAATGACGTTGATCATGGAACGTCTGCGGAGTGAAAATATCAATCTTTCTGGCGGCCGTCTTGAATCGGAACGCGCTGAGTATTTGGTTCGCACGCTGAATCAATTTGAAGATTTGGATGATATTCGCAATATCTATATCGCCACACGTGACGGTCAGTCAATTCTATTACGCGATATTGCTGAAGTGAACAACAGCTATAAAGAGCGTGATTCAATATCGCGAGTCGGCGGTTTGGAAGCGGTTGAGGTCTCTCTCTACAAAGAAGGTGACGCCAATACAGTCGCAGTCTCCAAAGCGATTCAGTCGAACTTGACTCAACTACAAAATGCCAAACTCATTCCGAGCGAATACACCGTAAAACCTATTTACGATCAAGCTGTCTTTATCTCTGCCGCAATAGCCGAAGTTCGCGATGCTGCGATTATAGGTGGTTTGTTGGCGATGGTGATTATCTATCTGTTTTTGCAGCGCGTGTGGCCGACTGTCATCATTTCGATTGCAATTCCAGTGTCCATTATTGCCACTTTTAATTTAATGCATGGCTACCAAGTCTCATTGAACATGATGTCTTTAGGCGGTATTGCATTGGCCGTGGGTATGCTCGTCGATAATGCCATTGTGGTACTCGAGAATATTGCTCGCCGCGCGGAAACCGATAGCCCAGAGCAAGCTGCCGAAACTGGCACCAAAGAAGTGGCTGGAGCAATTACGGCATCGACATTAACTACCATGGCCGTGTTTTTCCCCTTAGTTTTTGTTGAGGGCATTGCCGGACAACTCTTTCGCGACCAAGCGCTGACGGTGACATTTTCGCTCGCGGCATCACTCTTAGTTGCTCTGACGTTAATCCCGATGCTGTCAACCAAAGGCTCAAAAAAGCAAGTTGAGCCTGCTGCGGACCTCAGTGCACAAGGTGACTCAAATCACCCGCTGACACGTTGGCAAAAAGTCGGGCATGTGCTCATGTGGCCGTTGCGGATTCTATTCCATTATATTCCACTCGCTATCACCATGCTGGTGACACTGGTTTGGCGTCTATTGAGTCGTAGTTTCCTCTTTATCACGACACCATTGTTAGTCGGCTTCAACTGGCTCTATCAGCGCGTATCAGGCAGCTACGAGAGACTTCTCAGCACTGCACTGAAGCAGGCGAAGCTAACACTGGCATCAATCATTTTGGTCGCCTTGGCATGTTATGCCCTACTGCCGCAGTTGCCAGTGGCACTGTTACCCGATATGGCCCAGGGTGAATTCTACGTAGAAGTGGAACTCCAACCCGGCGCAACCATTACTGAAACGGATGCAGTTCTCGCGGGGCTTGGCACTGTGGTCGCAACCGATGAGCGTGCTACGGCTGCTGTCGCACGTTATTACAGCGTGGCTGGAACCGGCAGTCTACTCAATGCAGCACCGGGCCAAAGCGGTAACCAATGGGGCCGATTCAATGTGGTGATGCACGGCGGCTTAGCCGACTCAGAAGAAGTTTATGTGCGCGAAGTATTACGTCAAAATGCCGCACAACAACCCGGCGTCATGGTGAAATTCGGACGCCCTGAATTATTTAACTTTAGTAGCCCAATCACCATTGAAATCACTGGCTACGACCTAGCATTGCTTCAACAATCTGCGGAGCTATTAGCCACCGAACTCGGTGCTATAGAGCGCTTTACTGATATCCGTGTCAACATGACTGATGGTCAACCCGAGCTGGCGGTCTTTTTTGACCACGCTCGCTTGGCTCAATATGGACTCACCAGTGCCGATGTTGCTGAACTGCTAGCAACCAAAATCGGTGGGCGTGTTGCCACTCAATTTAGTCTGGCCGATCGCAAAATCGATATCCTCGTCCGTAGTCAAGAAGTGGACCGTGATTCGATTCGTGATTTGGAGCAGCTGATCATCAACCCGGGTGCTGAACGTGAAATCCCACTTACCGCGGTAGCCACTGTCACGCCGATTGTGGGGCCAAGCGAAATCACCCGGGTTGACCAACAACGTACCGCACTGGTGGAAGCTAACTTCACCTATGGTGACCTCGGTGCCGCCGTCGCAGAAGCTCAGCAAGTGCTGAACAATACGACGCTGCCACTGACGATTACGGCGCACGTCGCCGGTCAAAATGAAGAAATGCAGGCTTCATTTCAGTCATTGCAGTTTGCGCTCATATTGGCGGTCTTCTTGGTCTATTTAGTGATGGCTTCGCAATTTGAATCCCTGTTGCACCCACTCTTTATCCTATTCACCGTGCCTTTGGCGGGTGCTGGCTCGGT
>PYVG01000080.1 GCA_003030745.1 Pseudidiomarina aestuarii
CCGCCAGCGCAATGAGCAAGGTTGGCCACAGAATATTATCGTGACTGAAGCGATGGCCAAGGAGTTGTTCCCTGATTTAGCGCCAGCGCAAATAATTGGTAAAACCGCCTATATTGGTGGTGATGAGCCTATGACGATTACCGGAGTCATTGATCAACTGCAAGCACCTTGGGTCGGTTGGAGCGGTGTTGAGCGCGTCATGCTCGTGCCACAACGGACGGAGTTCCGCTCGTCGCGCTACTTCATTCGCACCGAGCCAGGCCAACGTGACCGCATGATGAAAGAAGTCGAGGAAATGTTGGTCGCTGAAGATCGTGGTCGGTTGATTCGCAGCGTGCGCACTATGGAAGAAACACGAGATGATAGCTATCGCAGCTACTCTGCACTGCAGACCATTCTGTGGATCATTGTGATCATCCTCACCATCATTACCGCTTTGGGTATTGTGGGTATGGTGACCTTTAGTGTGAATCGTCGCCGCAAGCAAATCGGAACCCGCCGTGCCTTAGGTGCGAGTCGCTTCGACATTATGAAGCACTTTATGCTGGAGAACTTCCTCGTCACCAGCGCTGGCTTAGTGCTGGGTGTCGGCTCGAGTATTGCCCTGAATATCTGGCTGGTGGATGCCTTTAGCCTGCCGCGTATTGGCTGGTACTACATTCCAGTGGCGATGGTGATTCTGTGGGTAGTTGGGCAAGCGGCCGTATTTGGTCCAGCGCGCAAGGCTTCACAAATTAGCCCCGCGTTAGCCACACGTACCGCTTAGTACCGCACTTCGGCGTCTCCATTAGGGGGCGCCGAAATCTGCCGTATCGGCAATCAATTGACGGAACCAACGATGCCCAGCGTCATGCTGAAGTAGCGGGCTCCAAATCATCTGCAAGTCCAAATCTGGAATGGCAAACGGTGGCGTTTTCATGACCAATTCAGGGTCATCTTGATAAAGCTTAGCCGCACGCGTCGGTAACGTTGCAATCAAACCCTGTCGCGCCAAATGCATGGCTACGTGGTAGTTCCGAGTAAAGACGCGGATATCCCGCTTGTGTCCAAGTTCACCCAGCGCTTCGTCGACCCAACCCAGTTTCTGCACGTCGTGCGGATCCATGCCCACACCTACACCAAAGCCCGTTTTACTAACCCACACGTGCTCATAGCGCAAGTAGTTCTCTAACGAATAGTCTTTGAGCAATGGGTGGTCACGCTGTATCAAAACCGAGAAGTCATCTTCCCATAGCGCCTTTTGATGGAATGACTGTGGCAGTTTCTCAAAACGGTTAATGGCTAAATCCACCTTGCCGTTCTCAACGTCATGAAAGCTGATATCGCTGGGGGTCATGATATCGAGCGTGACTGCGGGAGCTTGTTGCTTTAGCTTTTCTAGCAACGGCGGCACGAGTGTGGATGCAGCATAGTCGGACGCCATGATCCGAAAAACACGGTCCGTTGACGCCGGCACAAACTCACGCGCGGGTTGCACCATTTCTTCAACCGAATACAGAATACTGCGCACTGAGTCTTGCATGGCAAGCGCTCGTTCGGTCGGCAACATGCCTTCGCTGGTGCGAACCAAAATAGGATCATTCAAAAGCGTACGCAGGCGTTTTAAGCCATTACTCATAGCAGGCTGAGTAATATTCAATTGCGCTGCGGCTTTGGTGACGTTGCGTTCACGCAGCAACACA
>PYVG01000081.1 GCA_003030745.1 Pseudidiomarina aestuarii
GGCCTGCAAAGTACTCCATCATCCGACTCCTTCGCTTGCGTTGAACCGGAGCGGAGGAAGCGCCGAGCGCGGGAGAGGTGCAAGCAAGATCACCAGCGAACGAAGGTGGCGCACCCTTCGTGCGCGCCGCCAAGTCCTCGCCAAATACAGCGGCAATCTTATTTGGCTTCGTTTTTGAGCAAGTATTCGCCATCGTCGTTTCCTCTCTTTAGCACTATTGGACCAAATATTCGACGCTCTCGTGCGCAGGTCTGCGAAGTCGCGTTCAAGGTCTGATACGCCGCGCAATCTTCCGTGCTCATCGCGGCCGGTATCGCTCTGCATTGAGGCGGTACTTTGGTACGCGCGGCACATGTCGCTATCGGAGTTACGGGGCATCGTCACAGGCAATCAAGCGTGGTCAGTCTGCACTGCCACAGGCGAGATATCGTGCTTCCCGTTGTCCTGGTCTGTATCATTCCTTCTGCCGCCTCAGCGGACCTCCATATGTCGTCGAGCCGTCAGCCGGCTGCGGTTGGCGTGTTCGTCATCATGAGCGCGCCAGGCTCAGCCGCTGCATCTTCGCTGCGTAGGCGCTGTCGGTCTCGTGCGCTTCGGCGTCGGGATCGCCGACATAGAACGTGTCGTCGCGCCACATCGCGTGCATCACGATGGCAAGCTTGCGGGCGACCGCGACGCGCGCCTTGGCGTGGCACTTGGTCTTCGCGAGCTTCAGCCCCCATGTCTTGATCGTGTCGCGGCCCTTGAACCTTGTGAGCATCGCCGAAGCGGCCTCGTAGAGCGCGCGTCGCACGTCTGGGTCGCCCGCTTTGCTGATCCGCCCCTTTACGTCGATCGATGAGCCAGACTGCCAGCGGCGCGAGGTGAGCCCGAAGTAGGCCGCGACATTGCGCGAGCGGCGGAACCGGGCGGGATCGTCGATCGCACTCTTGAAGCTCAGGGAGGTCACTGGGCCGACGCCCGGGATCGCCATGAACCGGCGGCACAGCTCGTCGCGCATCGCGAGCTGGGTGACCAGCTTGTGCAGGATCAGATACTCCGCCCACAGCGCTGCGCGGGCTCGGAGCATGCACTCCATCAGCCCGGCGGTCATCGCATCGTCTGCGACCGCCTTGCGCACCGCCTTCTCCATCGATCCGCGACCGACCTTGCCGAGCCGGATCCCGAACACCTTCAGCGAGTGGCGGATGGCGTTCTCGATATCGAGGAACTTGCGCTTCAGGTTGCGCCGCTGCACCAGCAGCAGGCGTATCCGGTAGCAGTCTTCGGTCTTGATATGCGCCTCGCGAAACCACCCGGTGCGCATGATATGGGCGATGCCGAGCGCATCGGCGGCATCGGTCTTGTTGCGCTGGGCCGACAGCGCAGCGCGCACATGGCGGGTCTCCAGGCAGACAGCGGGAAGCCCCAGTTCGATCAATCCAGCATGCAGCCACGGCGAGATCGATCCCGCCTCATGGCCGACCCGGCGCAGACGCCCGGCAAAGCGCTCTAGCGCATCGGCGATCAACTGCGGCTCGGTCGGGACCTCGGTCTCCAGCACCACCTTGCCGTCATCGCCCACCACGCAGATCGCGGTCTCCTCGATCGATACATCGAGGCCTGCAAAGTACTCCATCATCCGACTCCTTCGCTTGCGTTGAACCGGAGCGGA
>PYVG01000082.1 GCA_003030745.1 Pseudidiomarina aestuarii
GACCGCATCACCTTTTTAGGCTGGATTTATTACGAGCAAAAACTCGAGCTTTTAAAAAGCTGCCATATATTTTGTCTACCTTCGCGGTATGACTCTTTTGGTATGGGATACGTCGAAGCAATGTCCGCCGGTATGCCAGTGGTCGCCTTACATCGTGAGGCGATACCCGATGTAGTTAAACATGGTGAGACGGGCATTCTCACTCACGATGCCGAACCATCCAGTCTTGCCGAAGCAATTACGCATTGTTATCAGCATCGTGAAAAACTGGGTACGGCAGCAAAACAGCACGTCTTGGAGTCATTTGACGCTGACGCTATTGTTAATCACCTCATTCACGACGTTTTAGGCTCCGCAACCTCGCAATAACACCTTTAATGGCACCGTAAAATGCAGTCGGTGTGAGCCACAGCAGCAGCATTTGTGCGTATGGCTTTTTGCGGCAATGGCGTACGTTATTGACGTTAAACAGTAACCGAGCGGCACTTCCTTTCTCTTGATTTAGCAACAAATAACGAACCAGTCGATTGATTGAAAAGGTTGCGTAAGCTCTAGCGGATACCAAGGGTTTGATTTTATTTCGCCAGTGATAGACCGGAGCTAAATTAATGGAGTTACTAATTCGCTGACCATCGTCCGTATTGGTCATAACCACTACCGCATCGTCTATGTAGGTGAGGCGATAACCATGATTATCTAAAGCAATACAAAAATCGAAGTCTTGGAATCGCTTTAACTCTGGATCAAACAGCACTTCCTTCGCCACCTTCGTCCGTAATACTAAGGACGAAGTTTGCATGGACTGATTCGCATAGAGTAAATAATCCGCAACGGGTTCGTTAACTGCAATCCCACGCTCGGGCTCGCGCAAGAAGATATTTGCGAAACATTGAGAACCATGGCCCGCAATGCAGCCAAACATCATCACCGGGCTTTACATCACGTCGAATTTGCCGCACGGATTGAATAAAGGCTTTGATCTTTGCCCCAGCCTTGTGTGATTCGATAACACGATAACCGTGCGCTTGCAGAAGCGGTGACTCGGTAAAGCCGACCAGCGCGGTACTGATACCGCCGCGACCGTGTTTGACCTGTGTCGCAACTATATGCAGCATGCTAGCCGTCAATCAAGCCGCGGGTATCGACCCACTGCTTGCCTTCCAGTTGCGCTCGGGTAATAGCCTTAAAGGGTTCGTGGTCAACTAGCAGCACAATCACGTGAGCCTGTGCCAGCGCGGTGTCGAGTTCGGTTAGTGTTGCGCCTTCGACAGGGTTTGAATCGGCTTCAATATTGGGTTCAACCACCAACGTGGTGCCCTGATGCTCAGCTGTAATACGCCGAGCAATCGACAGGGCTGGGCTCTCACGCAAGTCATCAATATTCGCTTTAAAGGCTAATCCAAGGCAGGCAATGGTAATATCGGCTGGATTACCCAGGGCAGCAACAGTGGCTTGCACGCGCCTATACACCCATTCTGGCTTGTAGTCATTGACTTCACGGGCAGTACGAATAAGGCGCGCTTGCTCGGGCGCAGAGCTGACAATGAACCAAGGGTCGACCGCAATACAATGGCCACCTACGCCCGGGCCTGGCTGTAAAATATTGACGCGCGGATGGTGATTCGCCAAC
>PYVG01000083.1 GCA_003030745.1 Pseudidiomarina aestuarii
ATTAACGGCATTTACTGATTGGCTGGCTAACAAGCATGGCGCAGAGCCAATGAACCCTTTGCGAGATGCCACACCTCATGAGCAACGCCTTAATTACGCTGCTTGGTATCGAAAAAACCAAAATGACTTCCTTGGACATATTGAAGATAAAACCGTTAACAAAACCATCCGTAAAGCTCGCACAATGAAAGGACGTACTCCATTGACGAAAGCCGAAGACGATGCATTAGCATTCCCAGATAAGCATTGGGAATCATTCTATAAAGATGGTATTGGCGGAGCAAAAGATCCACGAGTTGCGTTGAGAGATAAGCTTATGCTGCTCTTGATGCACGGTGGCGGTTTGCGTGAAAGCGAAGCTATTATGCTGTGGGTGACTGATGTATTTGAAGATCCGTATGACCCTGAAAAAGCGATAGTTCGAATTTACAACGAAGTCGATGGTAAAGCACCCGAAGGTTGGCGTAGTCGCTCAGGCACAAAAACCAGAGAAGCCTATTTACAAGAAAAATACGCTCGTATACCACGCAAACGAATGAAAGGCACGGCATACGTTGGCTGGAAAACAAGAGTTGTAGACCATCGAGATAACTACATACAAGTTCAGTGGTTTCCAGCGGATTATGGCAAGGTTTTTATGTCACTGTGGAAGAGCTACCAAAAATATCGAGCCAGTATTGACTGCCATCACCCCTATGCGTTCATTTCATTCCATCACAGCGCCCTTGGAAACCCATACACTTTGAATGCGTTTCACCAAAGCTATGCGGCGGGATTAAGGCGCATTGGCTTAGAGCCAAACAAATCGGAAGGGTTCGACCCGCACGGTCATCGTCATAGTTATGGCAGACGCTTAGAGCGTTCAGGACTTAACCCGTTGGTGATACGACGATGTATGCACCATAAATCACTGGAGTCTCAAGTTCCCTACACAGGTAAAGGGCAGCAGGAAATCTCCGATGAACTCAACAAGGCCACGCTACAACTGGCAAATCCTGAGTCCAAAGTAAAATCGCTAGATTGGAAAGAGTTGGTCGAGCACGGTTTTGACGATATTGACCCGCAAGGCTATTTCACAGGCAAGCATCCGAAATTACGAGGTAAATAATGGCAAAAAAAGGGAAGAAGCAAGACGGACGTGCATCGGACTTAACGTTTAAATGGATGCTCACCACCCTTGGCCCTGAGTGGGAGCCATGGCAGGAATTAGCCTCTGAGTGGATGGCGATACAACATACGGGGATTGAAGACAAGCGTAACGCGTTGAGGCGTTTTTTTGAGTCCTACCTGTTAGAGTGCGCTCCCTATGCAACTGATATTGGTCTGTTTTTCAAGGGCTACAATGGCCATATCTGCTCCACTGAAGAGCTAGAAGCTAGATTGAGAAAAACTATTAACTCCCCCTGGGAAGTATCAAGATCTATCAACCACCCCTGTGACTTCATTAATTACGTCATTGAACATCATCTATCTGAAGAAGATGATAGCGGCAACTTATTGCCACTGGTTCGCAATCCGCTGAGCAAAATTAAGACGCAATCCTCACACACTGAAACCGTACGTAACCCACTTCCGTATCGTTACATCCAAGACCTGCGCC
>PYVG01000084.1 GCA_003030745.1 Pseudidiomarina aestuarii
CTGATGTTATTCGGTTGATGGGCGATAAAGTCTCGGCCATCGAAGCGATGAAAAAGGCCGGCGTTCCTTGTGTGCCTGGCTCTGGTGGTGAACTGGATGACGATGATGAGAAGAATAAGAAAATAGCCAAACGCATCGGCTATCCTATTATCGTCAAAGCCGCCGGTGGTGGTGGTGGACGTGGAATGCGCGTCGTGCGCAAAGAAGAGGAACTCCTGAGCTCTATCAGCATGACCAAAGCTGAAGCGGGCGCGGCCTTCGGTAACCCGATGGTCTACATGGAAAAATTCCTCGAAAACCCACGCCACATTGAAATTCAAGTACTCGCAGATGGCCAAGGCAACGCGGTATATCTGGGTGAGCGTGATTGCTCTATGCAACGTCGTCACCAGAAGGTCGTAGAAGAAGCACCAGCACCAGGTATCACGCCTGAAATGCGCAAGTATATCGGTGAGCGCTGTGCCAAAGCTTGTATCGAAATTAATTATCGTGGTGCGGGTACCTTTGAATTCTTGTACGAGAATGGCGAGTTCTATTTCATTGAAATGAACACTCGGATTCAGGTCGAGCACCCAGTCACCGAAATGGTCACTGGTATTGATTTGATTAAAGAGCAACTGCGCATTGCTGCGGGTCGTCCGCTGTCCATTTCACAAGAAGACGTAGTGATTCGTGGTCACGCCGTGGAATGTCGTATTAATGCCGAAGATCCAAATACCTTTGTGCCTTCGCCCGGTTTGATTACTCGTTTCCACTCACCCGGTGGTTTAGGGGTACGCTGGGACTCGCATGTATACGCCGACTACAAAGTACCACCAAACTACGACTCGATGATTGGTAAGCTCATTACTTACGGTGAGAATCGTGATGTCGCAATTGCGCGCATGCGTAATGCGTTGAGCGAGCTTATTATTGAAGGCATCAAAACCAATGTCCCATTACAAAAAGACATTATGGCTGATGAGAACTTCCAGCACGGTGGTACCAATATCCACTACCTCGAGAAGAAACTTGGCATGGGCGGTCACTAACGCCTATGCCATGGATTCAACTTACCGTAGCCGGCTATGAGCAGGCAGCTCCGCACATTGGGGAGCTGCTTGAAGAGCAAGGCGCTGTTGCGGTGACCTTTCGTGATGCCCAAGACAATCCAATCTTTGAGCCTCCTCGCGGCGAGGCGGTGTATTGGCATGAAACGCTGATCACCGGACTGTTTGACGCCGAGGCGGACTTGAAGCCGGTCATTGCTGCATTGCAGGCAAGCCCCCACTTTACCGGTGGGCTTGATTACAAAACCGATGGGCTAGAAGACAAAGATTGGGAACGCGAATGGATGGATAACTTTCATCCAATTCGTTTCGGCGAGCGCTTATGGGTCTGCCCCAGTTGGCGCGAGATCCCTGACCCTGCGGCGGTAAATATTTTACTCGATCCCGGCATGGCGTTTGGAACTGGTACGCATCCGACCACGGCTTTGTGCTTAACCTGGTTGGATGGCCAAGACTTAACGGGTAAAACGGTCGTCGATTTTGGTTGTGGATCAGGCATTCTCGCAATTGCGGCATTACTGCTCGGCGCTGAACGCGCCATTGGTAT
>PYVG01000085.1 GCA_003030745.1 Pseudidiomarina aestuarii
CGCCACAGTCCACTTACGAAAACCGAGAAGCACGAATATCTCACCTTGCTGAAATACCTTAAAAAATAGCTAATTTCGCTAATCTGTTAGTGAATTCCTCACTGACGTTTCCTCATGCTTTCTTGCAAACCGTTACATTTAAAGGCTTTCCCGAGTTGGCATCCTGCTTGCATACTGTATGAGTCAGAAGTCGACAATACTTCAATTCGAATCATTATTAGACATAGCAATAAAGAATACAAATGGAGAATTCAGATGCGTAAAACTCAAGTAGCAGGATTAGCCGCAGCATTGGTTGCTGCTTTAACGTTGCAAGGTTGTATTGTGGTTGCTGACGGCGACGGCAGCTATAGCTCTTCATCCGACAGCTGGCAGAAACAAGAACGTGAAAATCGAAAAGTGATTGCTAGCCTCGACGAAGGTGCCACCATCAACGGTATCGAAAATCGATTAGGTACGCCAAATTTCTCTGAACTATGGACAGTCGATGGCGACACGTATCGCGTTCTTTATTATCGCACCCATCGTGTCGAATCAGATGGCGAAACCACGAAAGATGAATGCACGCCATTAGTCTTTGTGAACGGTAGTTTAGTGGGTACTGGTGATTTAGCTGTGAGCCGAATTCCTGCTAAGAATTGATTAAATTCTGGCTGAAAACTACAGAATCTGCTATCATTTCCGGTCTTATATTTATCTCCCTTTCGAATATCGATACCGGGGATTAAGACCGGTTTTGCTTATTTAATTTTTGCTCGTTAAATAATAGGTGGTAGATCTGTATGCAGCAGAGTCGTCAATCACAACTCAGACTTCTTATTGCCAAAGGAAAAGAACAGGGGTACCTGACTTTTTCCGAAGTGAATGACCATTTACCTTCTGAGATTGTAGATTCTGATCAAATTGAAGACATCATCAGCATGATCAACGACATGGGTATCAAGGTGTTTGAAAACGCACCAGATGCCGATGAGCTGATGATGAGTGAAGACACCGCCGATGAAGACGCAGCAGAAGCTGCCGCGCAAGCATTAGCGAGTGTTGATGGTGAATTAGGCCGTACCACTGACCCAGTGCGCATGTACATGCGTGAAATGGGTACTGTTGAGCTGTTGACCCGTGAGGGCGAGATCGATATCGCAAAGCGTATCGAAGAAGGCATCAACCAAGTTCAGTGTTCGGTAGCTGAATATCCAGAAGCGATTAACTTCCTGCTCGAACAGTGGGATACCTGTGAAGCTGAAGAAATGCGTCTAACCGACATCATTTCAGGCTTTATCGATCCTAATGAAGTGGATACTGCACCTGTAGCCGCCACACATATCGGCTCTGAGCTCTCAAAAGAAGAGCTTGAAGACGAAGATGATGACGATGACGACGACGATGATGATGACGCGAACGAGGGTGGTATTGACCCTGAGTTTGCCCGTCAAAAATTCGGCGAATTGCGTGACCAGTATGAGAAAACTCGTGCGGCCATCAGCAAGCACGGTCGTGATCATGCGAAAGCTCGCGTGCAAATTGAAGCACTCAGTGACCTCTTCAAACAATGCCGTTTAGTA
>PYVG01000086.1 GCA_003030745.1 Pseudidiomarina aestuarii
TCCTTATTGCGACTTCAGTTGGCCAGCGGGCGCTACTGAACACGCGCGCCAGGTCGGGTAAAGTCCGGCTAAAATAGTGCTGACAATCGCCAACACAATGGCAAAGCCAACCATCGTCAGATCCAGCTCATTCAGGCCTTCGGTCATATCGCCGTAGAGCCCACCAATGCCTTGCAAGCCAAACCATGCGAGTACGAGACCCAGCAAGCCACCGGCGATGCCAATCATGGCGCTCTCCACGGTGTATTGCAGGAACAAGTCACGTCGGCTCGCACCCACGACACGACGTAGCGCAATCTCGCCGCTACGGCCGAGGAATTTCGCAAGTAAGAGGGCGACGGTGTTCAGCAAACAGACCACGAGGAACATGATTGCCATGTACATCATCATAATGGCGTCTTCAGCAACTACTTCGCGATACTCCATCCAGTCCATCACGTCCAGCAACCGGTTATTCAAAGGACGCTCGAAGCGGCCGAGCTTCTTCTGTTCGGTCACGTAGTTATTGAGGAATGCGAGGTAGTTGTCAGCATCTTGTGGATCTTCGAATTCGACCCAAAACTGACTGTTCACACATTCTGAGCGCAGGAACGCCGAGAAGGTCTCTTCGCCGACGGGTTTCCAACAGTTGTTGTTACCATTGAGCGGTAGCTCCAACGGCTCTTTCAATGACCAAGGTACAAACACTTCCTCGACATCATTAAAGGGTCCAGTCGAGACGTCATAGAATCGTGGACGTGGCTGCCAGTCATTGAGAACACCCACCACTTGGAACGCGCGACCACCCATCACCACAGTTTCACCGACGGAGTTTTCACCCCCGAACAGCTGGTCATTGGTAGCTTTACTCAACACCACCACTAAGTTCTGGCTGGTGTCATCGCTGGCAGTCCAACCGCGCCCGTATAAAAAGGGCACATCGAACATCGGGAAGAAGTCCGCTGACGTGGCGCGACCAGAGGCAATAAACGGTTTTTGTTCCGCTTGGCTTGGCTCTATCACAAAGCTAGTGCCGCCCATGGCTGCTTGACGAAATGCACGACCTTCCTGAAGCAAGTTGGTGGCGTCGAGCCAAGTCACTTGGTCAGGTGGCTCATTAGGTTCGTTATAAGGAGCATTGGGCGACCAGTTATCGAGCTGAACGTGAAACAAACGCTCGCTCTTTTGTGGAATGGGGTCCGACGACATCATGTAATTGACGGTGATGGTTGTCATCGCCGCGCCAATACCGAGGCCAATGGCCGCAATCATCAAACCGGTCAGCAGTATATTCTTGCGTAAACTCAGGAGCGCAAGTCTCACATAGTAACTAAACATGCGGGCCTCGCTTAACCAACCTGAGCGGTTTTGTGCGGCAACTCGACAATGTCGTCTTCTTTGCCAACTTCCGACACCTGACCGTCACGCACAAAGATATTCCGACCTGCACGCTTCGCCAACATAGGATCATGGGTCACCATAATGATAGTGGTGCCTTGATTGTTGATCACTTGCAT
>PYVG01000087.1 GCA_003030745.1 Pseudidiomarina aestuarii
TATCCGCCATTGCCGTTCGCGAGCGTTCAATCACGCTATTTTTCCTGATTCTCTCGGTGTTGGCGGGCGTTATTGCTTTTACCTCGATGGGACGCGCTGAAGATCCAGCCTTCACTGTGCGCGCCATGAGCGTACAGGCAATTTGGCCGGGTGCGACTACGCAGCAACTGCAAGACCAAGTGGTCGATAAGCTCGAAAAAAGTATTCAAGAAGTCGAGTACGTGTATCGATTAGATACTACGATTCGGCCCGGATTTGCGTCGATTATCATCGAATTTCAGGAATATTCGCCAGCTGAGATGGTGGACGAATTGTTTTATGAAGTTCGCAAACGGATGATTGATGAACAACGGACCTTACCAGCCGGAGTAATAGGTCCGATTGTGTTAGATGATTTCAATGATGTGTACTTCAGCCTGATAGCAGTGACCGGAGGGTCAGCTGAATCAGCGCTACCTATGCGGGAACTTACGCGCGAGACAGAGCGTATTCGTGATCGCATACAGCGAGCGCCAGGTGTGCACAAAGCATTGGTGTTGGCTGAACGCGCAGAACGTGTTTATGTGGAATTCGATCCCGCCGGACTGGTGAATTTGGGCGTCAATCCTCAAGACATCTTTGCTGCCATTCAGCAGCAGAATGAAGTGACTCCTGCCGGCAGAATCGAGACACGTGGACCCCGCTTGTATATCCGCGTTGATAGCGTGCTTGAGAATCCTGAAGAACTTGCGCAGGTACCGATCCCGACTGCCAACGGTGTGGTTCCGCTGGGTGACATCGCTACGGTTCGGCGCGGTTATGAAGATCCACCCAGTTATTTCGTTCGCTCGCGCGGTGATGACGCCCTGCTGCTCGGTGTGGTCATGCAGGCAGGCTTCAATGGCCAAGAGTTAGGCGCCAATTTAGCTGAATTTATTGCAGCGGAAACACAACAGATACCAGCTGGTGTGCAGCTTGAGGTTCTCACCAATCAAAGTGATGCCATCAATAAAGCTGTTGGTCTATTCCAGATTAAATTCCTGATGGCGGTCGCGGTCGTCATGCTGGTGAGTATTATCGCCATCGGTTTTCGGGCGGGTTTGATTGTGGGTTTAGCGGTGCCATTAACGCTTGGCATCACGTTTTTAGTCATGCTGTTAATGGGCATTAATCTCGACCGCATCACGCTCGGCGCATTGATTCTGTCACTCGGTTTGCTGGTGGACGATGCCATTATCTCGGTGGAGATGATGCTGGTGAAAATCCACGATGGCTGGCAAAGCACGAAGGCAGCTGCTCATGCTTGGACAGTGACTGCAGCACCAATGTTATTCGGTACTTTGGTGACCATCGCGGGCTTTTTCCCGATTGGTTTTGCCCAGTCTGGCGTCGGTGAATATGCGGGTAATATTTTCTGGGTAACGGGAATCGCACTCATCGTCTCTTGGTTAGTGGCGGTGATATTTGTGCCTTATTTGGGCGTTCGTCTCA
>PYVG01000088.1 GCA_003030745.1 Pseudidiomarina aestuarii
GTCAGGAAGCGCCTCGTATACGGTGTCGATGTCGCCCAAGTTGAACGGGCGCTCAGTACGCGCTGATGGTAAATCGGTACCAAACATCAAGCAGTCAGGATTGACGTCGTACAGCTTCTTCACAGCTTGCGCGACGTTGACTTCGGTACGACCGAAACCACTTGCCTTAATCTTCACGCCAGCTTCAGCTAAGCGCAGCACTTGTGACAAGCCTGAGCGTGCCATACCCAGATGGTCCACTGATGCTTTTGGCAATTTGACCAGCTTTGGAATCACTTCATCGAGCTCGCGACTGTCAACATAGAGTTCTAAGTGCCAGCCGACTAGATCCCAGATTCGTTTGCCGTAGTCGACCATGTTATCTAAGCCGCTCACTACGCCACGCTTGAGGTTTACACGCACGGCACGGATACCTTGTTCATGCAGCTCAAGAATGCGTTTATCGGACACGGTACTGGGTAAATTGGTAACGCCCACAAAGTTCTCACCAAGCTGATCCAGCGTCGGTTTAAAGTAACTTTGGTCAAAGCCCTGTACTGAGCCTGATACCACAGCACCGCCGACAATATTCAGCTCTTTAGTGCGATGTTGATAATCTTCAACTGAGAACGGTGGCGGTAAAAAGCCTTGGTTCTCAATCAAAGGATAAGCGCTGTTGTAAATGTGAAAATGCGCATCCACAATACGCTTTGGGGAGTTGATCATAAATCATCCTTTTCAGCGAAATTAGCACTACTTTAACGCATTTAGGCACAAATTTCACATCGAGCCCGTTTATATGCGGTATGAAAAAAGCTCCAACATGTCACCATGGGGAGCTTTTTCTGACTCTCAATCAACGTATTCGTTCACCTGAACAAGCTGGCCTGCAACTATTCGTCGAGGAATGACTTCAGTTGCTCAGAGCGGCTTGGATGACGAAGCTTACGCAGCGCCTTCGCTTCAATCTGACGAATCCGTTCACGGGTTACGTCAAACTGCTTACCGACTTCTTCCAACGTATGGTCGGTATTCATATCAATACCGAAGCGCATCCGCAGGACTTTCGCTTCGCGTTGCGTTAAGCCACCAAGGACTTCACGTACCGCGTTGCGTAAGCTTTCTGAAGTTGCTGAATCCACCGGCAAATCAAGCGTGGTGTCTTCAATAAAATCACCCAGATGCGAGTCTTCATCATCACCAATGGGCGTCTCCATAGAGATTGGCTCTTTGGCAATTTTCAGCACCTTACGGATTTTATCTTCTGGCATGACCATGCGCTCAGCCAATTCTTCTGGCGACGGCTCACGCCCCATCTCTTGCAGCATCTGCCGCGAGATACGATTCAGCTTGTTGATCGTTTCGATCATGTGCACTGGAATACGAATGGTCCGTGCTTGGTCCGCGATTGAACGCGTGATTGCCTGACGAATCCACCAAGTTGCATAAGTTGAGAACTTATAACCACGACGGTATTCAAACTTAT
>PYVG01000089.1 GCA_003030745.1 Pseudidiomarina aestuarii
GGCATGAACAAGCTCGAACTCATCGGTAACGCACTGTCCGAGTTCCGTGACAGTGGTAAACCTATCTACACATACGGTGACTACTTTAGCCAACCGCAATACTATCTTGCTGCACATGCTGATGCGATTTACCTGAATCCTCTCGGTGGCATGATGTTTGACGGTATGGGTGGAAACAACCTGTACTACAAGGACCTTTTAGACAAGCTGAAAGTGTCTACTCATGTGTTTAAAGTGGGCGATTATAAGTCGGCTGTAGAACCCTACATCCGCAACGACATGTCAGACGAGGCCAAAGAGGCAAACGGCCAACTCTATGGTGAGTTATGGGAAACCTATAAATCACGTGTCACTGCCCTGCGCAACATCGATCCGCGGATGCTGAGCGGAACCATGGCTGACTTCCAAGCTTTGGTTGCTGAAAACAACAACGACCTAGCACAGCTGACCGTCACCACTAACGTGGTCGATGAATTGAAAACGCGTGAAGCGTTTCGCATTCAGATGATCGAGTTAACTGGACTCGATGACGACGAAAAATCGTGGAAGCGCATTAATCACGATGCTTACTTAGAGGCTATCGAGCAAGAATCACTCGTTGCTGAGGAGAATAGCGAAGACAGCAATAGCATCAAGGTTATTGTAGCTCGCGGCATTATTGTCGATGGTTATCAAAAAGCCGGTATGATCGGTGGCGATAGTACTGCTGAATTATTACGCCGTGCGCGTCAAGATGAATCCACCAAAGCAGTGGTATTGCGCATTGACAGCCCCGGTGGCAGCGGTTTTGCGTCGGAAATTATCCGCCAAGAAGTTCTTGAGCTACAAAAAGCAGGTATTCCGGTCATCGCATCCATGAGCTCAGTTGCAGCGTCAGGCGGCTATTGGATTGCCGCTTCGGCAGATGAGATTTGGGCAGCACCCACCACAATTACTGGCTCTATCGGTGTGTTTGGAACCTTCTTCACCATCGAAGATTCGTTGGCTGAAATTGGTGTCTACAGTGATGGCGTTCGCACGACTGAAATGCCGGTGATGGATATCACTCAGCCACTGGGCGATGATGCGAAGCAAATCATTCAGTTGAGCGTTGAGAAATTCTATACCGACTTCGTCCAAATGGTTGCGGATAGTCGCGAGATGTCTTACGAAGAGGTTCATGCGGTTGCCCAAGGGTGCGTATGGACCGGAACCAAAGCATTAGAGTTTGGATTGGTTGACCAATTGGGTGATTTCGAGGATGCTATTGCCGCTGCTGCTGCAAAAGCAGACTTGACTGAATTCACCGTCGAGACGCTGACCCAAGAATTGTCGCCGCGTCAACAAATGCTGGCTAATTTCTTCGGTACTGCTCAAGCGTGGTTCCCACTGCCTAATGTGGCTACGAAGAACCCACTGGAAGCAGAGTTAATGCGAGTATGGTCTGACTTACAACTCACAACCAAATTCAATGATCCGAATG
>PYVG01000008.1 GCA_003030745.1 Pseudidiomarina aestuarii
CCACCGATGGCTATCCAGCCTTGTCCTGATTCCGCTTGTCCATTGAGCTCCAAATGTTTGGCTCGGTAACTCACAACCAACAGCGATGGTTCCCGTGGCCCCTTGCGCCGCATGAAACAATCCTAATGCGGCCAAGTTTGGCAATTGTAGTGGTCCACCACGCCCTGTTTCACAGCGCCCCTCAGCACACCATTGTGCAATATGACCTAAGGTATCCGCGCCAACATCGCCAAAACGTTCGGCATCGGCTGCTGCGCCAATACCAAACGAATCGAGAACCACTATAATTGCACGTGCCATGCGTTTACCTATTCAATACGTTGATAGATGAGCGGCGTTTCCGAACTCTGCTTCTCTGCAATAGTTACTGCGCGACGTAAGCGCGCGGCAGCTGCATCCCAGTCGTCCTGAGTACGAGCATAGATCATCGCCAGCGGGGTGTCCGCGGTTACCGCTGTTCCAACAGTCACTATTTGGTCTAAACCCACGCCATAATCGAGTTTGTCATCGCTATGTTGACGACCACCACCTAATGCGACCACAGCCATACCAACCTGCCGAGTATCTAAGCCTGCAAGAAAACCAGATTGCTCGGCTAATAAAGGCTTAGCAATAGGTGCCAATGGCAATAACGACTCGAAGTCTTCAAGAATTGTTGCCGGTCCGTTCAAGGTCCGCACCATTTTTGCAAACCGTTCTGCCGCAGCACCGCTATCCAGCGAACGTTGTGCTTGTTCACGGCCGTCTTCAAGCGACTTCGCTAGTCCTGTAATACGCAGCATTTCAGCAGCGAGCTCAATCGTCACTTCATGCAGTCGTGGAGCTCGGTAATCACCACGCAAATAGCGAATGGCCTCATAGACTTCAATGGAATTCCCGGCTGAACGTGCCAAGGGCTGATTCATATCAGTAATAATAGCACTGGTCGCTAAACCAGCACCTTGCGCTACAGTGACCAAACTTTGTGCTAACTCAACCGCACGTTCATGCTGATTCATCACGGCACCATTGCCCGTTTTGACGTCAAGCACTAGGCCATTCAATCCTGCCGCTAACTTCTTCGACAAAATAGAAGCCGTAATCAGCGGAATGGACTCAACCGTTGCGGTGATATCACGCGTCGCATAGAAACGTTTGTCTGCTGGAGCTAGTTCGCCCGTTTGACCAATAATCGCGACCCCAACTTCTTTGACCACTTTTTGCAGCGTGGCCAAATCAGGCGTGGTTTGATAGCCAGGTATCGCATCAAATTTATCGAAAGTGCCACCGGTATGCCCGAGTCCTCGGCCTGAAATCATCGGTACATAACCGCCGCATGCGGCAATGATCGGTCCTAGCATCAAACTAACCACGTCACCGACACCGCCAGTGGAATGCTTGTCGACCACCGGCCCATCGAGATCCCATGTCGACCAGTCGAGAACCGTTCCTGAGTCACGCATAGCGAGAGTCAGTGCGACTCGCTCTGCAGCCGTCATGCCTTGAAAGAAAATAGCCATTGCTAACGCTGAAATCTGACTCTCAGAGATCGTGTCGGTTTTAATGCCGTTCACAAAATAGCGAATTTGCTCTTCATTCAACTCGTGCCCATCGCGCTTATCGCGAATCACTTCTTGTGGTAAATACATCAATACAATCCTTTTTTGTCGTCTGCTACGGGCTCAGCTTGATCGTTTTCATTGACCAATACCCGCATGATATCCTCTAACAACGAACTCGCACCGATCCTAAATCGTTGTGGAGTAATCCAATCGTCGCCCATCAGCGCTCGTGCGAGTTTAAAATAATCCTCAGCCTCAGCCACCGTGCGAATTCCGCCGGCTGCCTTAAAACCAATATCGCGACCACTCTCTCGAATGGTAGTTAACATGATCTCAGCGGCTTCAAGTGTGGCATTGACCGCCACTTTTCCGGTCGAGGTCTTGATAAAGTCGGCACCGATTTCTATAGCTAAATTACTTGCTGCACGAATTGCGGTTGCCGATGCTAACTCACCACTTTCGATGATTACTTTGAGCACGGCTCGATCGGCCGTTGCGGTTCGCACGGCCGAGAGTAGTTGCCGACAATGCTCGATATCACCAGCTTGAAAGCGTTGGTATGGCATCACCACATCAATTTCACTGGCGCCAACCGCCAGTGCTCGCTCGGTTGCTGCCACGACGCATCCCACCGAATCCTCGCCTAATGGAAAATTCACGACAGTCGCGACTTGAACCTGCTGTAAATGAAGCAAGTCGAGATGTTGTCGCGCTGTAGCTATTAATTCTGGATAGACGCACACTGCTGCGGGACTGCCACATTCCGACGCTGCTTTATCGCACAGTGCGATGATCTGCGCAGGCGTATCACTGTTCTGCAACGAGGTCAGATCCATACACTGTAATGCAAAAAGCGCTGTTGCCTGTGGTGAGTGCATAGAAACTAGCTACTGATCTGGTCAGCGGTGGCTTCGAAGGTCGAAAAAGCGGATGGAAGTAGCTCACCTAATGTCCATGTTTTCTCGCCAACATCACAAGTCGAGATAAAGGGGGTATCCAGACTGAAAAATTCAGCGAGTACCTGGCGGCATGCACCACAAGGTGAATAAACCGTCTTACCCGGTGTGTAAATGACAATATTCTCAACATCTGCCAGCGACTTCCCTTGCGCCAATGCGCTATAGACCGCCGTACGTTCCGCACAATTCGTTAAACCATAGGACGCATTTTCGACATTACAGCCGAGTACGAGGTCACCTGTTGAGAATTGTAAAACCGCGCCTACTGGAAACTTACTGTATGGCGCGTGAGCGCGCGCTGCGGCCTGTTTAGCCTGACCGTGAGCTTGTTCTAGTGCGGCTTGAGATACCGCGGAGGACTGCTTACTCATAGTTGTTTTCTGCCTAATTTATGGGCGAACAGCTTAGCGCTTTTTGGGGCCAAATGCCATGCTCAAACATATTTCGCATTTTTACGAAATAAAGTGCGAAATAAAGATTGAGCAAGGTCTTAAAATCATCTATATTTCGTATTATTCTAAATTAGCTATTACGGAAGGATAAAATCATGAGTGTTGAACGAGCTTTAACTGCCTTTGCCGGATTTATGGTGCTATTATCTGTAGCCTTAACCTATTGGGTTCATCCAAATTTCATTTGGCTAACCGTGTTTGTTGGCGCTAATCTATTCCAACAATCTTTTACTGGGTTTTGTCCGGCAACCTTGTTTATGAAACGAGTGCTTGGCATGAAAACAGAATGTGAATTAGCCTCTAAACAGTAAGTTCGAGCGATAGCATGACAGAAGCACCTGAAATTACGGAATTACTCCAAGAAGAAGCCGCAGCCGCAGCTATCTTTTTGCGTTCACTGGCCAACGAGCACCGCCTCCAAATACTTTGTCATTTGGCCGCTGGTGAGAAGAGTGTTGGTGACTTGAATCAGTATTTTCCACTGAGTGCTTCTGCGTTTTCACAACACCTGTCAGTGCTGCGTCAACAAGGTCTGGTGAAGTTCCGCAAAGAGGCCCAAACCATTTATTACTCGATTCAAGATCCGGATACGATGCGCTTCATGCAGTTATTAAAAGCGAAGTTCTGTCCGCAGTTTTAATCGCAGTTGGTTAATGTTCAGCAGTCCATTGCATGATAATGGCCGTTTCTGAACCATCCGTAGTTTGATAATAATTCGGACGCTGCCCCACTACGCTAAAACCCATGGCCTGATATAACGCTTGGGCGACAGTATTACTGGCGCGAACCTCTAACCAGAGACTTTGTTGCTGCTGTTGAGCAACCGCTTGTACGGTACTCACCAACTGACGTCCAAAACCTTTGCCGCGCTCAAGCGGGTCAACCACAATATTCATAATCGTGCGTTCATCAAGAATGCTATGCGTGATCACAAAGCCACAGAGCTGTGGTGCGTAGATTCCCCAACTTTCATAGTGCATGTCATCAAAGCAACTTTGGAGCACGGCTTCGGTCCAGGGGTAATCCTGACCTTGCTGTTCTAATTCGACAATCGCTTGCTGCCACTCAAGAGGCTTGATTAGCGCGGCTGACACAATTGCTTCCACCACGCTCGTTTTAGATCGTGTGCGGGTATCGATGGGAGTGGTTCTTGGAACTCAATCAGCTGCTCTCGCTTCCAGTTCTGAGCAATCGAAGCACTCACTTCTACTGGAGCAGCATTGACCTCTTCGGTTTGCATATGTGCAAGCGCTTGGCACAAATCATTAAACCATGCAGGACTTGGGATCGGGAACTCCGGTGCGGCAATCAGCCATTGCCCAATCCGCAAATAGCTCATGGCGGTCTCGGCAGGCGCCGGTGCACTTGCACGAGCACGCCATTCGGGAATACCAATAGCGCCCAGAAGTTGGCGTTGCGCATTTGTTAATTGATGATGCGGTTTCGAGTTCATAGGCTCAAGCTTACTTGAAACATCCTGAACAGAGAAGGACTTCAGAAAGGTCGTGGCAGGGGTGGAGGGATTCGAACCCCCAACCGTCGGTTTTGGAGACCGCTGTTCTACCAATTGGAACTACACCCCTGCAAACGAGAACGGAATTATACTGGCTCGCTAATGCGTGGCAAGCAATTTATGCTTAATGCGCAATCAGTTGCTCCTTTTTTCACCGCTGAACCTTTCTGTCGATGTTATACTCAAAGTCTCTGCACACATACGAGATCGCTTGTTCTCAGAAAGGAAGAGATTGTTGTCACGATTATCCGTTACATTTTACCGTTTTTCGCTCGCCGTGATGGTTCTGCTTGCGAGCTCAATGGCCTCTGCTCAATCCAGTGAATCGTCCGATTCTGACGACGACGGACAGGTCGTGCGCGTCAATCTCACAGGTTTGAGCGATGAATTGGCGCGTAATGTGCGGGTACGCACCACTTTATTTAGCTTGGATGGCGAACCTGCGCCGGCTTCATTCAGATTACGCTTTTTACAGCGTCGAGCCGAAGCTGAAATTCGCGAAGCGCTCATGCCGTTCGGTTACTATCAAGCCACCATCGACAGCACATTGGAAGAAACACCGTCAGCATGGACCATACAATTTGATGTCGATGCGGGCCAGCCGGTTATGGTCGAAACGGTAGATATTACCATTACCGGAATAGCGCAAACGGATGAAAAATTTATCGAGTTACAACAGAAATTGCCGATACGACAGGGTACGGTGTTTCGTCATCAAGACTACGAGCGCGCTAAAGGTTTATTGCGAAATCTTGCTGCCGAGCGCGGCTACTACGATGCGAAACTACTCACTAATAAAGTGGCGGTTGAACTCGCTGATCAAACTGCCCATGTTGAGTTAGTTCTCGATTCTGGTCCTCGTTATCACTACGGTGATATTGAGTTTTGTTGCGCCCACATTGGTGATGAACTATTGCAGCGCTACGTTCAATTTGAATCTGGCGATCCGTTCTCAACCAGCGAACTGCTGAATCTACAATTAGGCCTTTCCAGCAGCAATTATTTTGAAACGATTGAGATTGCACCGAACTGGTCGGAACGCAAAGATGCGACGGTGCCAGTTGCAGTGACAATGACTCCTAATCAACGCGACTATTATCAAACCGGTCTCGGTTATGGTACCGATACCGGTGCCCGCGTCACGCTTGGATTTGATCGGCGTTGGGTAAATGACAGAGGACATCGTATCAACTCAATCCTGCGTCTTTCGGAAGTTCAGAATACGGGTTCAGTGAGTTACATTATCCCAGGATTTTATCCACCTACCGATCAGTATGATATTACCGGTGAAGTGACCGACCGCTCTTATTTGGAACAACGCTCAACGCTGTACAAACTTGCAGCTCGTGATATCCGACATTTTGATGACTGGCAACGCACCTGGCAACTGAGTTGGCAACGGGAAAGTTTTGCTTTTGGTGACCAACCGCGACGCTCATCCCAATTCCTGATCCCTGCGGCGGAGTTCAGCCTCATTCGCAGCACCAATAATGGCAACAATCGTAATCTAATCGACGACGGATATCGGGTATCCCTGTCACTACAAGGCGCAAGTGCGGATATTCTTGCAGATACCACGTTTTTTTCGGCAAAGCTGTCGGCCAAGTGGGTGCACCGTCTCAATGAGCAATGGCGTATTCTTACGCGTGGCGAAATCGGAGCCATAGAAACCGACGACTTTGAGTTACTGTCGCCGACTTTGCGATTTTTTGCCGGTGGTGATTACAGTGTTCGCGGGTATGCATTCCAAGACTTAGGCCCTCGCAATGAAGAAGATGTAGTGGTTGGTGGGCGTTATCTAGTCACATCGAGCTTAGAAGTCGACTATCAAATAAATGATGCTTGGCGAGTTGCGGCTTTTACCGACATCGGCAACGCGATGATGGAATGGGACACCGCCTTGAAACAAAGCGTGGGCGTGGGTATTCGTTGGCTATCACCAATCGGGCCAGTCCGTTTTGATGTTGCTCAGGCCATTGATGAGCCGGGCAATCCTTGGCGCATTCACTTCACGTTGGGCCCAGACTTATGAGATTCATCAAATGGCTCGCATGGCTCATCGTCGCCTTATTCATCTTGCTACCTAGCACTGCTGGATTCTTAATCTATACCGAGACAGGCAGCCGTTGGATTGTTCAACGAGGCTTGGACTACGTTGATGCACCGGTCACGTTCGAAACAATCGAAGGTAATCTAGCTACTGGGCTATCATTCACGCATCTCGAAGTCAGCACCGAAACGCAGCAGGTACGTATTGCCAAGGTGACCTTCGCATGGCAGCCGTGGGATCTTTTCGAGAATAAGTTGACCATCAATACATTGACTGCCAACGGTGTAGACATCGACAGTCAGTCACGCACCACCGTCGATTCTAATGTCAACGAACCTATTGTCATACCAACCATCAATATGCCGATAGCCCTTAGCATTCAGCAGTTTCGTGTTGATGATATCGCTATCCGCAATCCGAGCGTGACTGTGAACCGGGTGGCTGGGCAAGTCAACTGGCAAGGAACTGACTTAGCTGTGCGACAGCTCGAAGTTGTCGTGCCACAAGGTCGGGTTTCTGGACAAGCCACAGTAACCACCACCGCAGCGCTCCAACACCAAGTCAAGTTAGACTGGGCTGTCTCAGCGGAGCAATTGCGCCCCGAACTGGCCTCTTACGGTGAAATAGTTGGTACTGCCGAAGTACAAGGTAATATAGATACGACTCAAGTAGCTGGGCACTTTGTCACTGCAGCCGAAGAACCCGAACAGAAGTTTAATCTCGAACTCAATAATCTGCTCAGTGAACTGACTTGGTCAGCGCGGCTGAGTCTCGATGCATTTCGAACTTCACCTGTCCTCGCATTTGTTCCCGACGCTTATCGAGAGCAAGCCGACTATTACTTGGGTCAGTCTCGGCTCAGTGGTGTTCTCGAAACCTATGCCGATGGCATTCGGTTACAAGATGGAGAACTCACAGGCATTTCGCCAACACAAGGTACCTTGCGGTTGAACGCCCGTATCGACTCGCTTTTTGACGCCACCTCATCTCCATTAAAGCCGTTTTCAGTCACCCTAACCGGGCGCGACATCACGATTGCAAACGAACAGTTTGCTGATCCGCAATTAGCCCAGATCACAGGGACTGTCGAAGGTCAGTTTGATACGGCTACTGGCAGCGAACAAACCAACTACTAGTTTGATGTTTCATCGACGCTGGCGGGTATTAATAATGAGTCTGCGCAGATTGTCCTCATCGGTGAGGGCAATCTAGCCAGTGCACATTTGGAAACATTCACAATCGATCACCCACAACTCTTGGCTCAAGGTTCGAGTGCAGTTGCTTGGTCGCCAGAACTGCGTGTCGAAGCTGAACTCACTCAGCTGAAAGGGTCATTACAGCAACAAGATGTAGACGCCAATGGCTATTTGCTCTTTGATGGCGACACCATAGAGATCCGTGACACTCGTGGAACTTGGGCCGGTATCGAGTTCAATGCAAATGGCAAAGTGCCCCTCTCTACAGAGGCAACGCCGATCAGTTCGCCACTCCAGTTAGAGCTGCGTATTGCTGATTTCAATCGAGTTCAAAACGTATTGCAACCAGAGTCAACAATACCAGTTGAAGGCTCACTAGAGCTTACTGTTGGCGTTCAACAACCTCGAAATGGCCGTGTTCCCGTAGTTATTCGCACTTTTAAATTTGATAATCCGGATATTGGTGAATGGCTTCTCACTAAGGAAGCCGAGTTCGCGGTTGAGCTTGACAGTTACATACTCTCCACGAGCGGCCCCATCTGCTTAAATCGCACGAACCCGCGTCGTCGAGCCGATAGTGAACCTGCCAGCTTGTGTACCGAACTCAAGGTTAGCAATGATATCTATCAGCTCAGTGTGAATGCCCGTGACTTACCCCTGTTCTTGCTAAACCGACTGCGTGAGCAAGATGTCAGTGAGAGAATTGTCGGACGCGCAAATGTCGAAGCAAACTTTGAGTTAGCGACCGACAATTTTAAGATCATCCAAACATCAGGGTCTATCTATAGTGATTCAACCTTATTTGTAGCCCTAGACGACGAACTCACCACTCGACTGGAAATATGGGACGTAGACTGGGAAGGTTCGGCGACTGAAATTCGCACTGACTACATTATCAAATTAGAAGATGATCTCGGCCAACTTATTGGTGACTTATCCATTAGCGACATTGTCGATGACCCACAACTCTCCGGCTCCGTTGATATGTCACTCCGAGATCTGTCGTTGCTACAATGGTGGCTCCCTGATTTACGTTATCGTGAACCCTTCGCGCTAGGCAGTATCGCAATTTCAGGTTCCGCAACAGCTCCCAAAGTTGAGGGCTCATTAGAGATCGCTGCTAAAGAAATAGGTTTCGCGGAGAGTGGACTTGTCTTAACTAATGTCAAAGTGCTCGTGGCCGATGACGGTAAAGGTCAAAGTAATTTGGAGCTCAATGGACAAGCGGAATCAGGACAAGGCTGGATAGCCATCGGTGGCACTATGAATCCGCTAGACAAAGTCCTGAACATGACGATTAAGGGTGATGACTTTAGAGTCGTACAGCTACCGCATGCCACAGTTGATATTGATCCAGATTTGACGATTCAAGCGGCTGATTCCAGCATTCGAATAACTGGTAGTGTGAATATTCCATATGCCTACTTAGAAGAAACTGATATTAGCACTTCGGTTTCGCCATCGCGTGACGTGGTGTTGTATCAAGATGGCGAACAAGTGGAAAGTATAGAAGATCAGCTGTATCAAGTATTTGCTGACGTCCGAGTTACCCTAGGTGACAATGTCAAAGTCAGTGCTTTTGGCTTTGAAGGGCGACTCGATGGAAATCTGCGACTCATTGAAGAGCCCGGAAGAGCACTGACGGCCTCAGGAACTATTCAGGTGCCACAAGGACAATATGTTCTCTATGGGCAGGAACTCGACATACAGCGCGGTCGTCTGATCTATAACGGTGGGCCCATTGATAATCCGGGGCTCGACCTGCGGGTCGTGCGTACCTCTGCTAGCATGACACCTGGCGAAGAAGTAACAGTTGGCGCACAAGTTGGTGGAACGTTGATACAACCTGATTTTCGTCTGTTTTCGAATCCCGCAATGCCTGAGAGCTCAATACTCTCCTATTTAGTTCTTGGCCGCGGACCAGGAGCAGGTAGCGGCAACGAAAACATGCAACTACAAGCGCTCTTGCTTTTGGGCTCGCAAGGTACGGATGCAATTGGCTCACAACTTCAGAATGTATTCGGTTTTGACGAGTTTGGACTTGACTCGAGCAGCGATCCAACTGAAACATCTTTTTATATAGGCAAGTACCTATCACCGCGGTTGTACGTCAAGTATGGTGTGGGGCTATTCGAGAATACGAATACCTTCTTTGTACGCTACAAACTCACTGAGCGGCTACTGCTAGAATCAACGGCAAGCAGCATCGCTCAAGGCGGGGATATCTTTTACACCATCGAAAAATAGTGAACAGTGAATAGGGAATAGTGAACAGACAGAGCCAAGCCAAAGACAAAACCTAAAAGAGCGCTCTTTTTAGTGTTTAGGTTTGCTGTTCCCAGTTCTCAGTTCACTTTTCACATAAAAAAACCCCCAGCGTGATGCTGGGGGTTTCGTTATTTGAAGCCTGGCGGTGTCCTACTCTCACATGGGGAGACCCCACACTACCATCGGCGCTGAAGCGTTTCACGTCTGAGTTCGGAATGGAGTCAGGTGGTTCCACTTCGCTATGGCCGCCAGGCAAAACTGGTACAACATTAACAAGTCTGATTGTTCGTAATGGCTTACCGGCTCCGGTAAGGCTTGCCACTCTCTTGAGCCACTTCAGTAAAGTGCTCGAACTTATGTCTTTCTCTTGGCAACAGCCATAAACACTTTCGGTGTTGTATGGTTAAGCCTCACGGGCAATTAGTACGGGTTAGCTCAACGCATTACTACGCTTCCACACCCCGCCTATCAACGTCGTAGTCTTCAACAACCCTTTAGGACCATTACAGGTCAGTGAGAGCTTATCTTGAGGCTCGCTTCCCGCTTAGATGCTTTCAGCGGTTATCGATTCCGAACATAGCTACCGGGCAGTGCCATTGGCATGACAACCCGAACACCAGCGGTTCGTTCACTCCGGTCCTCTCGTACTAGGAGCAACCCCTCTCAACTCTCAAACGCCCACGGCAGATAGGGACCGAACTGTCTCACGACGTTCTAAACCCAGCTCGCGTACCACTTTAAATGGCGAACAGCCATACCCTTGGGACCGACTACAGCCCCAGGATGTGATGAGCCGACATCGAGGTGCCAAACACCGCCGTCGATATGAACTCTTGGGCGGTATCAGCCTGTTATCCCCGGAGTACCTTTTATCCGTTGAGCGATGGCCCTTCCATTCAGAACCACCGGATCACTATGACCTACTTTCGTACCTGCTCGACGTGTCTGTCTCGCAGTTAAGCTGGCTTGTGCCATTACACTAACCGTACGATGTCCGACCGTACTTAGCCAACCTTCGTGCTCCTCCGTTACTCTTTGGGAGGAGACCGCCCCAGTCAAACTACCCACCAGGCACTGTCCTCAATCCCGATAAGGGACCTAAGTTAGAACATCAAACATACAAGGGTGGTATTTCAAGGATGGCTCCACGTCAACTAGCGCCAACGCTTCATAGCCTCCCACCTATCCTACACATGGAGGTTCAATGTTCAGTGCCAAGCTGTAGTAAAGGTTCACGGGGTCTTTCCGTCTAGCCGCGGGTACACCGCATCTTCACGGCGATTTCAATTTCACTGAGTCTCGGGTGGAGACAGCGTGGCCATGGTTACACCATTCGTGCAGGTCGGAACTTACCCGACAAGGAATTTCGCTACCTTAGGACCGTTATAGTTACGGCCGCCGTTTACCGGGGCTTCGATCAAGAGCTTCGCTTACGCTAACCCCATCAATTAACCTTCCGGCACCGGGCAGGTGTCACACCGTATACGTCCACTTTCGTGTTTGCACAGTGCTGTGTTTTTAATAAACAGTCCCAGCCACCTGGTCACTGCGGCCAGCTCCAGCTCATCCCGCAAGGGAGTCACCAGCTCTGGCGTACCTTCTCCCGAAGTTACGGTACTATTTTGCCTAGTTCCTTCACCCGAGTTCTCTCAAGCGCCTTAGTATTCTCTACCTGACCACCTGTGTCGGTTTCGGGTACGGTCAACATGTACCTGAAGCTTAGAGGCTTTTCCTGGAAGCAGGGCATCAACAACTTCGCATCCGTAGATGCTCGTCTCGTATCTCAGTCTTAGCGGCCCGGATTTTCCTAAGCCACCAACCTACATACTTTCACCGGGATCACCAACACCCGGCTTGCCTAGCCTTCTCCGTCCCCCCATCGCAGTACATGTCGGTTCAGGAATATTAACCTGATTCCCATCGACTACGCCTCTCGGCCTCGCCTTAGGGGCCGACTTACCCTACCCTGATTAGCATGGGATAGGAAACCTTGGTCTTCCGGCGTGCGGGTTTTTCACCCGCATTATCGTTACTCATGTCAGCATTCGCACTTCTGATACCTCCAGCAGACTTCTCAATCCACCTTCAACGGCTTACAGAACGCTCCCCTACCCAGCATACAAGTATGCTGCCGCAGCTTCGGTGCATGGCTTAGCCCCGTTACATCTTCCGCGCAGGCCGACTCGACTAGTGAGCTATTACGCTTTCTTTAAAGGGTGGCTGCTTCTAAGCCAACCTCCTAGCTGTCTGAGCCTTCCCACATCGTTTCCCACTTAGCCATGACTTTGGGACCTTAGCTGGCGGTCTGGGTTGTTTCCCTCTTCACGACGGACATTAGCACCCGCCGTGTGTCTCCCGGATAGTACTCACTGGTATTCGGAGTTTGCATGGGGTTGGTAAGTCGGGATGACCCCCTAGCCCAAACAGTGCTCTACCCCCAGTGGTATTCGTCCGAGGCGCTACCTAAATAGCTTTCGGGGAGAACCAGCTATCTCCGGGCTTGATTAGCCTTTCACTCCGATCCACAAGTCATCCCCATCTTTTTCAACAGATGTGGGTTCGGTCCTCCAGTTGATGTTACTCAACCTTCAACCTGCTCATGGATAGATCGCCCGGTTTCGGGTCTATACCTTGCAACTAAGCGCCCAGTTAAGACTCGGTTTCCCTACGGCTCCCCTATGCGGTTAACCTTGCTACAAAATATAAGTCGCTGACCCATTATACAAAAGGTACGCAGTCACCCTCACGAAGAAGGCTCCTACTGCTTGTACGTAGACGGTTTCAGGTTCTATTTCACTCCCTTCACCAGGGTTCTTTTCGCCTTTCCCTCACGGTACTAGTTCACTATCGGTCAGTTGGGAGTATTTAGCCTTGGAGGATGGTCCCCCCATATTCAGTCAAGATAACACGTGTCCCGACCTACTCGTTTTCACAGCCATGTTGCCGTCGTGTACGGGACTATCACCCTGTATCGTTGTGCTTTCCAGCACATTCCACTAACACCATGATTGCTTAAGGGCTACTTCCCGTTCGCTCGCCGCTACTAAGGAAATCTCGGTTGATTTCTGTTCCTCCGGGTACTTAGATGTTTCAGTTCTCCGGGTTTGCCTCCTACACCTATGTATTCAGTGCAGGATAGTGTGCAAGCACACTGGGTTGCCCCATTCGGAAATCCATGACTCAAGTGGCTCTTACTGCCTCATCATGGCTTATCGCAAGTTAGTACGTCCTTCATCGCCTCCAACTGCCTAGGCATCCACCGTCTACGCTTCGTCACTTAACCATACAACCCGAAAATGTCTATTTTCGAATTACATGGGCTGTTCTCGATGCTGTACACAAGTTCGATACGCCTCTACCAAAATGGTATTCAAGTAGAGTGGCATTTCATTACTTTATTACAATCAGCTTGTTCATGTTGTTAAAGAGCGGCGTAACACAAAGTTACTGCTAAACCCTAAAGCTTAGCGCTAACTTCGCGACAGATAGAATCTTAGTGAAAAGTAAATCGTGAATAGGGAACCGAACAACCAAGCCGTTCTATTCTCTGTTCACTGTTAACCGTTCACTCGGAGAAGTGGTGGAGCCAAGCGGGATCGAACCGCTGACCTCCTGCGTGCAAGGCAGGCGCTCTCCCAGCTGAGCTATGGCCCCCGAATGCTTGCCTAAAACCCCGATAGCTGCGTTGCGCGCTTCGTTCAATCGGTCACATACCATCGAGGTATGCTCCCTCAATCACTCAACGTGCGCCTTGCTCTCGGCGCTTTAGCCTGCGCGTACTGACATCGAGGTAAACCCTCTTTTCAATATCGCAGAACCGCGCTTCTAGTTTTGTGGGCGCCTGCTTCGCATGGCGACAACCAAACCAAGAACTCGATAAGGGAATTTTGAGGGGCTGACAAGGCGGAAGGTCACGAAGCATAGCAGCGCTATGTGAGTGACTTTCCAACGCAGCTCAGGCGCTCAAAATGGTGGGTCTGAGTAGACTTGAACTACCGACCTCACCCTTATCAGGGGTGCGCTCTAACCAGCTGAGCTACAGACCCAGTATCCGCTTAAGTCCAATACCCACTCTTGCGAGCTGGCATCAAACCCAGTTTCTATCTGTTACGTCTACCAAACCAGGCAATCTGTGTGAGCACTTATCTTCTTCAAGGCTTTTTCATAAGGAGGTGATCCAGCCGCAGGTTCCCCTACGGCTACCTTGTTACGACTTCACCCCAGTCATGAACCACACCGTGGTAAACGCCCTCCCGAAGGTTAAGCTATCTACTTCTGGTGCAGCCCACTCCCATGGTGTGACGGGCGGTGTGTACAAGGCCCGGGAACGTATTCACCGCGGCATTCTGATCCGCGATTACTAGCGATTCCGACTTCACGGAGTCGAGTTGCAGACTCCGATCCGGACTACGACGCACTTTTTGAGATCCGCTTACTATCGCTAGCTCGCTTCCCTTTGTATGCGCCATTGTAGCACGTGTGTAGCCCATCCCGTAAGGGCCATGATGACTTGACGTCGTCCCCACCTTCCTCCGGTTTATCACCGGCAGTCTCCCTAGAGTTCCCACCATTATGTGCTGGCAACTAAGGATAAGGGTTGCGCTCGTTGCGGGACTTAACCCAACATCTCACAACACGAGCTGACGACAGCCATGCAGCACCTGTCTCAGTGTTCCCGAAGGCACTAATCTATCTCTAGAAAATTCACTGGATGTCAAGGGATGGTAAGGTTCTTCGCGTTGCATCGAATTAAACCACATGCTCCACCGCTTGTGCGGGCCCCCGTCAATTCATTTGAGTTTTAACCTTGCGGCCGTACTCCCCAGGCGGTCAACTTAGTGCGTTAGCTGCGTTACTCACTTCGTTTATGAAACGAACAACTAGTTGACATCGTTTACGGCGTGGACTACCAGGGTATCTAATCCTGTTTGCTCCCCACGCTTTCGTACCTCAGCGTCAGTTTTTGACCAGGTGGCCGCCTTCGCCACTGGTATTCCTTCCAATATCTACGCATTTCACCGCTACACTGGAAATTCTACCACCCTCTTCAAAACTCGAGCCTACCAGTTCAAAATGCAATTCCCAGGTTGAGCCCGGGGCTTTCACATCTTGCTTAATAAGCCGCCTACGTACGCTTTACGCCCAGTAATTCCGATTAACGCTCGCACCCTCCGTATTACCGCGGCTGCTGGCACGGAGTTAGCCGGTGCTTCTTCTGTGGCTAACGTCAATTTGGTAGCGTATTAAGCTACCAACCTTCCTCACCACTGAAAGTGCTTTACAACCCGAAGGCCTTCTTCACACACGCGGCATGGCTGCATCAGGGTTTCCCCCATTGTGCAATATTCCCCACTGCTGCCTCCCGTAGGAGTCTGGGCCGTGTCTCAGTCCCAGTGTGGCTGATCATCCTCTCAGAACAGCTAGAGATCGTCGCCTTGGTGAGCCTTTACCCCACCAACTAGCTAATCTCACTTGGGCCTATCTCTGGGCGTGAGGTCCGAAGATCCCCCACTTTGGTCCGTAGACGTCATGCGGTATTAGCCACAGTTTCCCATGGTTATCCCCCACCCAAAGGCAAGTTCCCAAGCATTACTCACCCGTCCGCCGCTCGTCAGCAAAGAAGCAAGCTCCTTCCTGTTACCGCTCGACTTGCATGTGTTAGGCCTGCCGCCAGCGTTCAATCTGAGCCATGATCAAACTCTTCAATTTAAAGTGTTTAATCGACTCATTGAATCAATGACTTAATAAAATCTAATTTGTTAAGCACTTTTCCAATCAGTCAGGTGCATCCGAAGATGCTTTTGTGTATCCGAAGATACGTTTCTCTGCCTGAATCCGGTAAGTGCCCACACAGTTTGCTTGGCTTGGTATATTGTTAAAGAGCGTGCTTCTTTCCGAAGCGGGATGCGTATTTTACGTTATCCCCTCACAAGGTCAAGATCCTTTCGATCTTTTTCACTAACTTTTTCTCGTCGTGAACCTTGCAGCCGCTGTAATTGAAATCAGGTCTCAACCACAACGGCCGCGAATTATAGAGCCTCTCACTTTCAGCGCAAGATCTTTTTGCGATGAAAGCGATCGTTTGCTGTTTTTCTAGTCAGATGTTTCGGAAGTGTTCTTTTTCTGCTCAGATTTCTCTGATTCAACGCAGTCATCATCATCTGCGTCACCAATCACATCTTCGAGCTTCAACTTTTCAGTTGAGCGGAAAGTCGTGATGGGACCCGACAATGCATATAAAAAGAAGATAGAGAAGAGAACTAACGAAGGCTCAGTCGCCACCACAACAAAGGCTAGAACCACCACTAAAATAAAGACAAATGACACGCGACCGCGCCAATCGACATCTTTAAATGAATGGTACTTAAAGTTTGAGACCATTAAGAGGCCACAACAAATAGTTAAGATTGCAGCGAAATAACTGATCGAGCTGGGATCCACTTCATACTTGGTTCCGACCCAAACGAGGCCGCTGACAATAGCCGCAGCACTAGGAATAGCTAAACCTTGAAAGAATCGTTTATCCGCAACAGCCATATTGGCGTTGAAGCGAGCGAGTCGCAGTGCGCCGCCAGCAACAAAGATGAACGCGGCTAACCAACCAAACTTACCGAGGTCGGCGAGTGCCCAGTTATACATCACTAATGCGGGAGCCATACCAAATGAAACGATGTCGGCCATACTGTCGTATTCCGCACCGAACTCGCTTTGCGTATTTGTCATTCGAGCTACACGACCATCAAGACCGTCAAATACCATAGCAATATAGATAGCTACAGCCGCAGCTTCGAACTGGTTATTCATTGACGCTACAATAGCGAAGAAACCAGAGAACAGACCTGCGGTGGTCAATAAATTCGGAAGCAGAAAGATTCCACGATTGCTCGGCATAACTCACCCTTTTGGACCAGATAATAGCCACACAGCATAACATGACTGTGTGGCTACCATAAACAGTTGCTGTCCAGTGCCTATGATTGTGTGATCACAAGCTCCTGTTCGACACAATCAACTTTAATCAGTCGGCCCGGCATCAACTCACCGGCAAGGATGCGTTGCGCCAATGGATTCTCAAGCTCCTGCTGAATCGCTCGCTTCAACGGCCGCGCTCCAAAGACTGGGTCAAAACCTGCTGCGGCTAGATGTTCAAGCGCCGCGTCGGAGAGCTCCATTTGATAATCCTTGTCGGCCAGACGCTGATGCAAACGTTGCATCTGAATACCGGCAATGTTCTTGATGTGCTCTTTCGCGAGTGGATGGAACACCACCGTCTCATCGACCCGGTTCAAGAACTCAGGCCGGAAATGATGCTGTAACACATCCATCACGCTGGCCTTCATCTGTTCATACGTGTGCTCATGCGCCTTTTCTTGAATAATGTCCGAGCCCAGGTTTGAGGTCATAATGATGACCGTGTTGCGAAAATCCACCGTCCGCCCTTGTCCATCCGTTAAGCGTCCATCATCCAGAACTTGCAGTAGAATATTGAACACATCGGGATGCGCCTTCTCGACTTCATCTAACAGAATGACCGAATAAGGACGACGCCGCACGGCCTCAGTGAGGTAACCGCCTTCCTCATAACCGACGTATCCCGGAGGTGCTCCGACTAAGCGTGCAACCGAGTGCTTCTCCATAAACTCCGACATATCAATACGAACCATAGCTTCGTCGGTATCAAAGAGGAAATGAGCCAGCGATTTGCACAGTTCGGTTTTACCCACACCGGTCGGTCCCAAGAACAGGAATGAACCGATAGGTCGTTGCGGGTCAGATAATCCGGCACGTGAACGGCGAATCGCGTTAGCGACCGACGTGACGGCTTCGTCTTGCCCGACCACACGTTCATGTAACTGTGCTTCCATCTGCAACAGTTTCTCGCGCTCACCTTCCAGCATTTTACTTACTGGAATACCGGTCCAACGCGAGAGCACTTCGGCGATTTCTTCCTCGGTGACCTTGTTCTTTAATAAGGTCATGTCCTGTTCTTCAGCACTTTCGGCTGACTTCAGCTGCCGCTCAAGCTCTGGCAGTCGGCCGTACTGCAGCTCGGACATTCGATTCAGATCACCGGCACGACGCGCAATCTCTAGGTCAGTGCGCGCTTGCTCAATTTGCGCTTTGATATTTTGTGCGCCTTGCACTGCAGCCTTCTCCGAAGTCCATACTTCGTCCAGCTCCGCGTATTTGCGTTGCAAATCTTGCAGCTCCGACTCTAAAGTTTCGAGACGCTTCTTACTCGCGTCGTCTTCTTCTTTGGTGAGCGCACGTTGCTCCAACTGTAATTGAATGATGCGTCGATCCAATCGATCCAGATCTTCCGGTTTCGAATCAATTTGAATACGAATGCTCGATGCCGCCTCATCAATCAAATCAATTGCTTTATCTGGCAACTGCCGGTCGCTGATATAACGATGCGACAATGACGCCGCCGCAACAATCGCCGGGTCAGTAATTTGCACCGAGTGGTGCACTTCGTAGCGCTCTTTCAAACCACGCAAGATAGCAATGGTATCTTCCACGGAAGGCTCATCGACAAGGACTTTCTGAAAGCGGCGTTCCAGAGCAGCATCTTTCTCAATAAACTGGCGGTATTCATCCAAAGTCGTCGCACCAACGCAATGCAGTTCGCCGCGCGCTAATGCCGGCTTCAACATATTGCCCGCATCCATTGCGCCTTCGGCTTTACCTGCACCGACCATGGTATGAAGCTCATCAATAAAGAGAATAATGCGGCCTTCTTCTTTCCCAAGCTCATTCAGAACCGCTTTGAGTCGCTCTTCAAACTCACCGCGATACTTGGCACCAGCCAGCAACGCACCGAGGTCAAGAGAAAGAACCCGTTTATGTTTGAGTCCTTCGGGCACTTCGCCATTGACAATACGTTGCGCTAATCCTTCAACAATGGCTGTCTTACCGACGCCAGGCTCACCGATGAGCACCGGATTATTTTTGGTGCGACGTTGCAGAACCTGAATGGTGCGGCGAATTTCTTCATCTCGCCCAATGACCGGATCCAACTTGCCCTGTTCTGCACGCTCCGTTAAGTCAATCGTGTATTTTTCGAGGGCTTGACGTTTCTCTTCGGCATTGGCGTCATCAACTGAAGCGCCATCACGTACCTTATTAATTGCGTCTTCAACTTTGGTACGTGTTACGCCAAGCTTCTTCAGCATGTCGCCTAGCACACCTTTGTCTTCCGTTGCGGCGAGCACAAAGAGTTCAGACGAAATAAACTGATCATTCCGCTTTTGTGCATATTTGTCGCACAAGTTCAGTAGCGTGCCCGTTGCTGCTGAAACTTGCACCTCACCACCACTGCCGTCAACTTGGGGCAACTTATCAAGTGCACTCGCCAACTGTGCGCGCAGAGCGTTGCTATCAATTTGGAGTAACGTCAGTAATGGTCGCAAGGTGCCACCATCTTGATTCAGTAAAGCTTGCATCACGTGCACCGGTTCAATGAACTGATGGTCACGTCCGAGTGCTAACGATTGCGCATCAGCAATCGCTAATTGAAATTTATTGGTTAGTTTGTCGAAACGCATAAATACCTCATGAAACACTGTTAACCAGCGACTATAACCTGATAGTTAATGTGGGTATTTTAAACGCAGTTTCAAGTGGGGAAGGATAAAAATTGTTCAGGTGCGCCAAATCAGACTAGCAAAACGACCGCAGGTTGCGTCGCGACGATAGGAATACCAATCTGGCTTACTAAAAGTACATTCATTACTTTGCACAATCGTTTGAATGCCTTGCTCGCGCAGTGCGTATTCGACAAGTAACGGGAGATCTGCCCACCACTTACCAGGTACATGGGGTAAGAATGTTTCTGAATCAACCCAACCGAGCTGCTCAAATTCACGGTAGACATCATCACCTACTTCGAATGCAGTCTGTGAAATTGCCGGACCTATATAAGCAGAGAGAGCACTACGTTGCGATGTAAACTGCGAACACGTGCGGCCAACAATACCGGCAGCTAGACCACGCCAGCCCGCATGGACAGCAGCAATTTCTTGACCATCAGCGCTACAAATCAAAATTGGTAAGCAGTCGGCTGTGAGGACGGCACAGACAGAGTTGGATTGGTTGGAATAGATTGCATCGGCCGCGACACCGGCGCGCACGCGGCTGAAGTCTACTGGAATATTGCTGTGGTATTGCGCCAGCCATTTAGGCGCGCAAGGAAGTCCTAACTCGCGATACAGTTGACGACGATGGCGAACCACTGCCGCGGGGTCGGCACCAACATGGGCAGCCAAATTCCCCGGCGAATGACCTGTGGTGATAGCGGCATTAACGCCATCGGGCAATGTCCACTGTGGAATAAAATAGTGTGACATTGCTCGCTGCGCCCTATTAATCGTTTAGGTGAAGACGCCGATCCACTCGCAACTGCTCCAGCAATTCTAGGAAATCAGTTGGCGTTGGCGCGTCCCAACTATGCCACTCACCGGTGATTGGATGATGCAGCGATAATCGCGCAGCATGCAGCGCTTGGCGTTTAAAACCACGCAAGCTTTCCAATAATTCAGGCGATGCTTTTGCCGGTGGACGCGGGCGCCCACCGTACGTGGCATCGCCAACCAATGGATGACGAATGTGGGCCATGTGCACACGAATTTGGTGCGTACGACCGGTTTCTAGACGTAACCGCAAATGCGTATGCGCGCGAAACCGCTCGACCACGCGAAAATGTGTGACTGCTGGTTTACCCATGGCAACCACAGCCATGTGAGTGCGCTTGGTTGCGTGCCGACCTATAGGTTCTTCAACCACGCCGCCCGCTGTCATTGCACCATTGCAAACCGCTTCGTACTCACGCGTAATTTCGCGCTCTTGCATGGCGGAGACTAAATGGGTTTGCGCTGGTACTGTTTTCGCTACCACCATTAAACCCGTCGTATCTTTGTCTAATCGATGCACAATACCGGCTCGCGGTACCTGATCAATGGCTGGGAAATGATGCAACAAAGCGTTCAGCAAAGTACCGTCACTGTTGCCAGCGCCAGGGTGTACCACTAAACCTGCGGGCTTATTGATGACTAGAATGTGTTCATCTTCATAGACGATCTCTAAGTCAATTGGCTGCGCCTCAAAGCGCTTTTCTTCAGCAAGTTCGGTCACGATAGACACGGTGCAACCGGCAATGACTTTCTCACGTGGACGATCGACACACTCGCCGTCGATTTGCACGCAACCGTCTGTGATCCAAGTTTTTAACCGAGACCGAGAAAAATCGGGGAACATCTCTGCCAATGCTTGGTCCAACCGCTTGCCGTTGGCAGAAGCAGGGATTACATCGGATAACGAAATCTGTTGACTCATAAAATCTATATCGGACCTGTGAAAGCAGCCTTGGCTGCGCTAGAATGCGAAATCTTGCATAGTGTACGTTAAATCAAAAGAGATAAGAAACTGAACTTATGAAACTGCGAATTATTCTGGCTTGTATGACTGGCCTTGTATTAGGTGGATGTGCCGGTTCGCCAGACGAGGAAATCTTTGACCCACGACTCAGTGATGCTCAGCTCACTTACGAACGTGCAAAAAACAATATTGCTTCGGGTAACTATTCGACTGCAGCACAAACGTTGACAGCGCTGTCGACTCGGTACCCGTTTGGTCCATTGTCTCACCAAATCCAAATGGACCAAATTTATGTGTACTACAAACTAGCCGATATCGATAAGGCGCTGGCTGCGATTGATCGCTTCTCGCGATTGAATCCAAATCACCCGGATATTGATTACGTGATGTACATGCGTGGATTGGTCAATCAGCGCGCTGATTATAACGCCATTCAAGAGCTTGCTGGAGTCGATCGCTCCGATCGTGATCCAAGCAAAGCGCGTGAAGCTTTTGACGACTTCGCGGATTTAATTCGTCGTTATCCAGATAGCAAATATGTGGGTGATGCACGGCAGCGTATGGTCGCTATCAAGAGTCGCTTAGCGCGTTACGAGCTTGCTGTGGCAGATTACTATGTGAAGCGTGAAGCTTATCTCGCAGCAGCTAACCGCGCTCGTTATGTATTGGAAAACTACAGTGACACGCCAGAAGCTGAGCGTGCATTAGAAGTGATGGCTGACTGCTACGGTCGATTGAATTTGAACGAGTTACGTGAGGATGCTATTGCAACGCTGCGTGAAAACTTCCCTAGCAATAACTCGTTTTAAAACTCTCCAAAACTCAACGACATAATTCAACTAAAGACGCGGTCACTCAGACCGCGTCTTCATTTTCCTCGCCCGTACGGATCCGAATCACGCGCTCCACGTTGGTGACAAATATTTTGCCGTCGCCTATTTTACCTGTTTGCGCTGTATCCATAATGGCGTCGATGCAACGATCCACTTGATCGTCTGGCACCACAATTTCGAGTTTTACTTTGGGCAGAAAGTCGACCATGTATTCCGCGCCGCGGTAAAGTTCCGTGTGCCCTTTCTGGCGACCGAACCCTTTCACTTCAGAGACAGTCATCCCAGCAATGCCAACCTCTGATAGCGCTTCACGCACATCGTCGAGTTTGAATGGCTTAATAATCGCTTCAATTTTTTTCATGCTTGCCCTCTGTCGTCTGGCGTTCAAGTTCATAGCGGTAGTGACTGGTAATAGGATACCGGCGATCACGACCAAAATTGCGCGATGTCATTTTCGGTCCCACCGCCGCTTGGCGTCGCTTATATTCATTGATATCAATCAAGCGCACAACACGCAAGACATCGTCACGCTCAAAACCGGCATCGATAATGGCAGACGGCGCCCAGTCTTGCTCAACATACAGCGAAATAATGCGGTCCAAAACTTCATACGGCGGCAACGAATCTTCATCTTTCTGGTCAGGCGCCAGTTCCGCTGATGGTGGCCGATCAATGACCCGCTGCGGAATGATTTCTTGGTACCGATTCACATAACGCGACAGCTCAAAAACCAGCATTTTCGGCACATCTTTCAGTGGTGAGAAACCACCACACATGTCACCGTACAAGGTACAGTAACCTACTGCTAATTCGCTTTTATTTCCGGTGCTAAGAACTAAAGAACCGGATTTATTCGAAAGTGCCATCAGCAGAACACCACGTGAGCGCGCTTGCAAATTCTCTTCGGTGATATCTGGTGTGGTTCCGGCTAACAACGGTTCAAGCTGCGCCATCAGGCTGTTGTACACAGGTTCAATAGATATCACATCGTATTTGACCCCGAGCGTACGCGCTTGTTGGGCAGCGTCATCGACACTCATTTGCGAGGTATAGCGAAACGGCATCATCACCGCATGCACTTTGTCAGCGCCCAGTGCGTCAGTAGCAATAGCTAACGTCAAAGCTGAATCGATACCGCCGGATAGTCCTAGTAACACACTTTGAAAACCATTTTTGCGCACGTAGTCACGCACCGCCAATACGAGTGCGCTATACACTTCACCAACGCGGTTTAACTCTGGTTGCTCACAATTGCTCGGCAATGCCGTCCAACCGCTGGCCTCAATCCGCACTGATTGGCAACAAGGCAAACAGTGTGGCAATTCAGCCACTATGGTGCCATCCGCAGCCATCACTATGGAGTGACCATCGAATACGAGTTCATCCTGCCCACCACAATTATTCACATAGACGATAGGAAGCTTCACTTCAGAAACACGTTGCTGGAGTACGTGCACACGTTGTGAATGCTTATCCACCTCAAAGGGGGACGCATTAATGGCCACGATCCAATCGGCTTGGTCCCGCAATTGGGCAATAGGCTCTGGATGCCAGATGTCTTCGCAGATAAGCAGACCAATGCGATGGCCTTCCCACTCGAAAACACAGGGCTTGTGATCAGGAATGAAATAACGTTGTTCGTCGAAAACACCGTACTGCGGTAAGCGCTGCTTGTGATAGCGCGCTAACACCTTGCCACGATGCAAAACCGACACACTGTTGAAAAGCTCACTGCCCACCCGCTGAGGGTGACCAACCACTGCTAAGTTTGTTACAGCTGCGTCAGCAATACGCTGCAATTCAGGTTGCATCCGTTGCGCTAAATCGTCACGAAAGAGCAGGTCTTCTGGACAGTAACCCGTGAGCGCTAATTCAGGAAAAATAACGATGTCACTCGCTGACTGTTCTTGCAGCGTCGAAATGATGGTATCGGCATTGCGTCGAATAGCGCCGACGGTAAAGTCTAATTGGGCAAGGGTTACCGTAATCGGCTTCATCACAACAGTCTCAAGCTCCACATCAAGTTAGGCTGCGCATCATAGTACGATGCTGTAATTCTAGCAAATTCAGTACGTTTTAGATGCACCGAATGGACCTATTTTTCAGCGTTCACTCGACCGATCGCGAACGTTTGTCCGGCGCTGTGGAGAATCATCTCGGTGACACTACCTTTGACGCTTTGCTCTGCAACCTCAAGCCATTGATAGAAGACATTTCGGTGCACTTTCGCAAGGATTTGTTGACCAAGGTCAATGTAGGGGATGTCGTCTTTTAGGATAATCTGACTGGGGTCTTTCAAGACGACTGTTTCGTCGGTATTCAGGTTGAGTTGTATAATTTTTTGCTGATCACGCTCAATAGTCTTCCATGCCGTCACCATAAAGGGTGCATCTGCGACTTGAATTTTGACCTTTTCGACTGGTGTGACAAGGAAGTAGTCGTCACCTTCACGGACGAGGACCGATGCAAAAAGTTGCACCAACCGCTTACGTTGAATCACTGAACCGGCATACCACCAGTCACCATTTTGGTCGATCTGTATAGGGATTTCACCGCAATAAGGTGGATTCCATAGTTCAGTCGGGGCATGCTTGCGCTGCTCGAGCGATTGAACCAGATCAGAAAGCTGCATGGTTAACTAACGAGGCGTTTCTGGCGTAACAGGTACCATAACGTTGCCTCAGTTCGATTCGAAACTTTGATAGCCTTGAAAATCGAGCTTAAGTGCACGCGAATGGTGCCTTCGGTAATGCCCAAAATAGTCGCGATTTCTTTGTTTGAAAGACCTTGCGCCAATAATTGCATGATTTCGAGTTGGCGTGGTGACAAAAAGTTCTCGGCACTGCCTTGCGCCATGGTTGGATCGCCCAATCGTGATTCTTCAGGCAAGTAACGATCATTTTGCAGTAGCGTGCGAATGGCAATTTTAGCTTCTTCAGCGCTCGCATCTTTCGGCAGATAACTGCGAACACCAGCACCAAGGGCTTGACGGATATCGCTCAAAGGGCGCGGCCAAGTAAAGAGCACTACATGGGCGCCGGGGGAAACTTTTTTCAACGTGGACATCACTGGACGTATTTCTGCGTCAGGGAGTTCCATATCGAGGAAAATGAGATTGTAGTCGTTTTGGTGCCGCAAATATTCACTAGCAATTTCAAACGTTGGCGCTTCATAGATAGCTACATCGGCTGAATAACTGGTGATAAGCTGAATGAGACCAGCTCGCACAAAAAACTGTGGATCGATGATTAATATTTTCATTGGGCACCTTGTACGAGAATCATTCCCTGAAACGACGTCATTATTGTACACTGATTATCGAGAAATAACATAGTGCGTGTTGTGTATTTGTAAATGTGTACGTTTTTACCAAGACGTTTAATATAGTCAACTAATATATGCACCACTGCGTTACAACGATCATTTTTCAAGTTAAACAGACAATACAGGTCATCCAATGAAAATTTTTGTTCCGATTATGTTTGTTGTGAATTTGTTTTGTGCGACTACGGCTTTCGCACAAACCGTACTTTTTCATAACGTCAATGGCTACACCCTGACCGGGCAACCCGGTAATGAGGCACAGCTACAGCAATTTTCTGCGATGCTGGTTCGTGATGGCCGTATTGCTGCCATTGGCTCGGTTAGCTCGATTCGCGGGTCGTATGACTTCGAAATCGATGAGGAAGTCAGTCTCAATAACAAAACGGTGCTGCCTGGCATTATCGATGCGCACGGTCATGTGTTGGGACTTGGTCTCAACCTGATGGAAGTGGATTTACGAACAGCCACCAGCGAAGCCGATGCGGTTGCCCGTGTGCGTGAGTTTGCGGAGCAAAATCCGAATGCTGACTGGATTGTCGGTCGCGGTTGGAACCAAGAGAATTGGGAATCACGCAGCTTCCCGACCGCTAACAGCTTAGATGAAGCCATTCCCGATCGTCCGGTTTACCTGACTCGAGTGGATGGTCACGCAGCATGGGTGAATTCTGTTGCACTGAGTCGCGCGACTATTAGTGGTGCAACCGTCAGTCCTGATGGTGGTGATATTCTGCGTGACGAGCGCGGTAATCCGAGCGGTGTCTTAGTCGACAATGCGATGTATCTAGTCGAACAAGTGATGCCAAAAGCGAGTCGTGAATTACAAACGCAAGCCGTCGAGTTAGCGTTCCAGCATTTGCTTGAGCGCGGTATTACTGGCGTTCACGATGCAGGTATCGACGCATTGAACCTCGATATCTACAAATCATTGGCTGATGACAACAAAATGCCAGTGCGTGTTTACGCCATGCTGGGTGCCAACGAACCCACGCTGCCGCAGTTGTTAGCAGAAGGCCCATATACGCGTAGTGATGAGCGTCTGACCGTGCGCAGTGTGAAGATTTATGCAGATGGCGCACTCGGCAGTCGCGGCGCAGCTTTGCTTGAACCTTATCATGATGCACCTGACCAACGTGGCCTCTTGGTGACTTCACCTGACCAGCTACATGACTTGTACCAGTTAGTGATTCCACATGGTTTTCAGGTAAATACGCATGCCATCGGTGACCGAGCTAACCGCCTTGCATTAGACGAGTTTGCTCGTGCTTATGCCACGGTTGGTGGACGTAACCTGCGCCATCGTATTGAACATGCACAAGTGGTTCACCCTGATGACCTCGTTCGGTTTAAAGAACTAAACATCATTGCATCGATGCAGCCAACGCACGCGACCAGTGATAAAAACATGGCCGAAGATCGCCTCGGAAAAGAGCGTATGCAAGGTGCGTATGCTTGGAACACTTTACTGGAGCAAGGTACCATTATTGCCGCTGGTTCTGACTTCCCAGTCGAACTTGCAGATCCGTTTTTTGGATTGCATGCAGCGGTTACTCGTCAAGATCGTGACAATCAACCTGAGGGTGGCTGGTACGCACACGAATCCATGACTACTGTGGAAGCACTGCGCTCGTTCACATTAGATGCGGCATATGCGTCTGGACAAGAGCAGACCTTAGGTTCATTAGAGCCAGGCAAATGGGCCGACTTTATTGTTTTGGATGCCGATCCATTCGCGGGTGATAACACTACTTTATGGGATCAGAAAGTATTGGCAACTTACGTTGCTGGTGAAACTGTTTTCCAACGTTAATAGAGAATCTGAACTGAAAGAGGTACGCCATGGATTTGCGCGATAATCGTCGTGACTATGTTCAAGCTCGATTGACTCGAGATTCGCTGCTTGCAGATCCTATGGCGCAGTTCAAAGACTGGTTCGCCGCTGTGCTCGAGCACGGCGGCCTGCCCGATCCAACCGCGTTCACGCTGGCTACGGTTGACCAGTATCATCGTCCTCATCAACGCATTGTCTTATTGAAAGAGATGACCGATCACGGATTTATTTTCTATACCAATCAAGCTAGCGCGAAAGGTCAGGACATTTCTGCGAACCCACATGTGGCAATGAATTTTGCATGGTTGGAAATGGAACGACAAGTACGCATTGAGGGCACTGCCAGCAAACTAGCCGCAGAGAAGGCTGAATCGTACTTCCGGTCTCGTCCTATTGGCAGCCAGTTAGGTGCACTTGCGTCGGCACAAAGCCAACCGATTGCCTCAAGAACTGAACTGGAAGCCAAATACCTGGAGTTAGAACAGCAATACCAATCCGAGCCAGTGCCCAAGCCTGAGCATTGGGGCGGTTACCTCATTACACCGAGTCGGTTTGAATTTTGGCAAGGTGGACGGTATCGATTGCACGACCGCTTCGAATATCAGCATGACGCTAATAACGAGTGGCAAATTACGCGACTGCAACCCTAACCGAGCGGCACATTATAGCGCTCTGCGCACCACTGCAGTTGTTTCCACACCGCATTTGAATAATCAATGCCGGCAACGAGCTGCTGCTCACGGGTAGCCAACGCGCCCGAGCCAGGCACTCGAACCGGCTTGGCAGGATCGATAGGTGTCGTCGCTACAATACCATCGACTTGCGCCTGCACCTGCTGCTTAAATGCATCGAGATCCGTAAATGCACTCGGATCAATCACCTGAATCCAACTGGTATTCGCATCACCTTCGCTGGCGTTTGCGTCGGCACGACCATAGTTGCTCAATGCGAGCGTCCAAATTTCACTGAACAGATTTAAACCGGTGCCTTTATAACCCAGCATTTCTCCACCTAGTGAGGCAATTACGCTGGGCGGCGATGCGGTGAAGGTGCGTGCATCAACCGAATAATCGCCTTTGGGGGTGATCAGAGCGGCATAAGGTAAGTCACGTTCTTCGGCAATTGCAGTTCGGATTTTACCCGCAGCGGTCATCGACAAACTGACATCAAACAGTACTGGATGATCCAGAGCGGGCGCGCCGATAGCGAAGGGATTCGGTGAGAACCACGCGCTTTTTGCACCAAAAGGCGCCACCACACTTTGCGCTGGTGTTGCGGCCATCAGTTGCACCAAAAAACCTCGTTCGACCGCTTGCTCTAGATAGACAGCGAGTGCTGCAACGTGCTGTGAACGCCTGACCACAACCGTACCTGTGCCACATTGCTCGGCCATTTCGCACGCTGCGTCGATAGCCAGCGGCATCACATAAGGCCCGGGTAACAGATCTGCATCCCACAACTGCGTTGCACGGCGTTGACTCAGTACACGTGGACTGCCCTCCCTACGTGCACGACCATCCTCCAGACATTGCACGTTATACCGCAACCGCAACAAACCATGGGTGCGAAATCCCATCAAATCACCAGCTACCAGATAGGTTGCAAGAGACTGTGCCACCGCTTGACTGGCACCAGCGGCTTGAGCCACACGGTTCGCCCAATCGGTAATGAAGGCTTCATCAACCCGATACCCTGATTCTGTTTGCTTTATAGTGGTCATATGCGGACGTCTACTTGTTATTGTTACGAACTTCGATAAGCTTATCAGACAAGTGACTAGAGGAGTAAGAGCGGGTGTCGGAATCCAAACAAATACAACGGATTGGCGTGCTCACCAGCGGTGGTGATGCACCTGGAATGAATGCAGCATTGCGTGCAGTGGTATTGGCTGCTGATCACTATGGCATGGAAGTCATCGCGTTTCGGCATGGTTACCAAGGTTTACTGGATAACGATCACACTCCTATGAAGCCAGCCGATGTCATGCATATTCTGCAGTATTCGGGCACCGTGATTAAAAGTGCACGGTGTCAGCGGTTTAAAGAGGTCGAAGCCGCCCAAGAGGCTGCGGCCAATCTGGACGCATTAAACATTGATGCTTTAGTGGTGATTGGGGGTGACGGCTCATTTCGTGGTGCAGAACATCTATCCGCGCATTGGGGCGGGCAAATTATTGGCGTACCGGGCACTATCGACAACGACTTATTTGGCACCGACGCGACTATTGGATATGCCACTGCCGTGCATATTGCGATGGATGCGCTCGACAAAATCCGTGACACCGCAGATGCGATGGACCGAGTCTTCATTGTAGAAGTGATGGGCCGTTATGCTGGTTTCATCGGTCTCAGCAGTGCTATGGCTGCCGGCGCCGAGCGCATGATTTTGCCGGAGCTGCAAAAAGAAAAGCCGCTGACTATTAGCACTATTGTGAAACACATTGAACGCACCAATGCGATTCGCGGCGAAGGCAGTTACGTGATGGTATTGAGCGAACATCAATGGCCCGGAGGCGCGGTAGCTTTAGCTGAGCAACTCGAGGCTGAATATCACTTGCCCTGTCGTCCGTGTTTGCTGGGACATATTCAACGGGGTGGCCCACCCTCACCTGCCGATCGCATCTTAGCCTCGGAGCTTGGCGTGCATGCCATTGAGCTAATTCGCGAAGGCGTCACTAAGGTGATGGCAGGTATGCAAGCGGGTAATCCGGTTGCGGTTCCACTGCGCGATACTTGGGAGAAAAAGAATCCATTGGATAGCAATTTATTGCGGATTCAACACGAGATTTTTAATCCAGTCAAAAAAACACCACGTACCCATTGAAACGGTAGCAATTGGGGGCAATTCAACCGATAATATGCCCCCTTTACTTATTGGTTGTCGGAGGTGAGTCCATTGAGCCAGCATCAAGCCACACAATTAGCCACAATTCAGAGCGAACTTGAAACCCCGGTACGAGAATTTTTCGGGGCGACAACAGCCACAGCGGTCTACGCTGGGCTGACGCACATGATTGGTTTTGGCTTTGACGGCACGGCCTGTTTCCGTAAGGGAACACGCAACGGTCCTGACGGACTGCGTTCAGTATCTGAAGATATTGAATCGTATTCGCCGTATTTAGATGCTGATCTTCATGACCACGACTTCATTGACTTGGGTAATCTATCACTCGGCACTAGCGATGATATTGAGAGCCAATGGCAACATGCAACCGACCAATTTGCAGAAATTTTTGAGCCATTAAACCTGAAAGAGCAGAACGTTCGCGTTCTCACCTTAGGTGGTGAACACTCGATTTCGTACGGCCCGATTCGCACCTACTTGCAACAGTTCCCAGATTTGGTGATTTTGCACTTAGACGCGCATGCCGATTTGCGTGATGGCTTTTTAGGTTATCACTATTCGCACGCATCCATTATTCGCCGTGCGTTAGATCATTTCGGTCCAGACCATCAGCTGATCCAATATGGGATCCGCTCTGGCACGCGTGACGAATACAAATTCATGCGCGAACATGGCACGGTGCGGACGTCACGCAAAGACTTCCTCGATAGCGTTGCTGCTATTCCTGCAGACCGCCCTATCTACCTCACGCTTGATCTCGATTATTTTGATCCAGCCTTTTTGCCCGGTACCGGCACGCCAGAGCCAGGTGGTGAAGACTTTCACTCCTATGTGAGCCTGATTAAATTGCTGCGTGGTAAAAATTTAGTGGGAGCCGACGTGGTCGAGCTCTCTCCTGACATCGACCCCACCGGGAACTCAGACGTGTTTGCTGCGAAAATTGTGCGCGAACTACTCATTATTCTTAACGAAAAAGGAGCACGCTAATGGCCGATAACTGGACCATTGACGATGCTGAAGAGCTTTATGGTGTCCGCCGTTGGGGCGCAGGCTACTTCTCAATTGGCGATAACGGCAATATCCAAATCGCCCCTAATCATCGACTGCCTGACGTCACCATCGACATGCAGGAAGTGGTCGATGAAATTATTGCTGAAGGTATTCAATTACCTGCGGTTATTCGTTTTCACGATATTTTGCGGTCACAAGTTGAGATCCTGAACGAAACGTTTGCGAAAACTATCGACGACGCATCCTACGGCGGCAAGTACGTCGGCGTATTCCCGATTAAAGTGAATCAAATGCGTGAAGTGGTTGAGGAAATCATTGATGCAGGCGAACCTTATAACTATGGTCTTGAAGCTGGCTCCAAGCCAGAGTTAATGGCTGTACTCGCCTACAATGAAAACCCGAACGCACTCACCATTCTGAACGGTTATAAAGACGAAGATTATTTGACGCTGGCGTTATTAGGCCGCCAACTGCGTCGCAAAATGATCATCGTTATTGAAAAGTACAGTGAACTGGAAATGCTCATTCCATTGGCACGCAAACTTGGTGTGGAGCCAATGATTGGTCTGCGTAGCAAAATGATGGTACGCAGCCTTGGTAAATGGGCCGGCTCAAGCGGTGACCGTGCTAAGTTTGGCTTAAGCATTACTGAAATTCTCAACATTATTGAGCTACTGAAAAAAGAAGATATGCTGCATTGTGCGAAGCTCTTGCACTTCCACATTGGTAGCCAGCTCTCTGACATCCGTAAAGTTAAAGAAGCGGTCTCGGAAGCAGCCCGTCTGTATGCCAAGTTGGTGCAACTTGATGTTCCGCTAGAGTACTTAGATATCGGCGGCGGCTTGGGAATTGATTACGACGGTACCAGCTCCACCACAGATTCATCGCGTAATTACTCAACAGAAGAGTATGTTGCCGACGTAGTTTATGGTGTGAAGCAGATTTGTGATTTGGAGAATGTGCCGCACCCTAATTTGGTCAGCGAGTCGGGGCGTGCCATTACTGCGCACCACTCGTGCGTAGTGACCAATATTGTTGGTGAAATTAAGAATACGGGCGCCAAGTACGATACCAGTGTGACCACTGGGGAACATATTCTTGTGTCCAACATGCGCGAACTCACAACCGCACATGACTTGCACCCGCAAGAGAAGTACAACGATGCCGCTTCGTTTAAGCAGAGCGCCTATGAGGCCTTTAAACTAGGTATATTGTCACTCGATGAGATGGCGAAGCTGGATACCATGTATTGGCAGATCTTGTCCGAGATTCATTCTTCGATTGATCGCGATAGCTTCGTCTTCCAAGAGTTGGAAGAACTCGAAGACATGTTGGCGAGCCAGTACTTGTGTAATTTCTCGATTTTCCAGTCGGCTGCCGATACCTGGGCCATTGGTCAAGTACTGCCTATCGTGCCGATTTCGCGCCTGAACGAGCAACCTGAAGTACGCTGCTCGATTGTCGATATAACCTGCGATAGTGACGGTAAGCTGAGCAAATACATCGAAGGCACCGAAATCAGCGATAATATCCCTATGCACACCTTACGCAAAGGTGAGCATTACCATGTAGGTATGTTCCTCACCGGCGCATATCAGGACGTTATGGGCGATATGCACAACCTATTTGGACGTTTGACGGAAGTGCACATCTACTGTCACGACGACGAGCCAGGTGATTTTTATATTGAAGAAGTGGTTCCGGGCACAGCAGCAGAAAAAGTGCTAGAAACTATGCAATATAATACCGATTACATGGCCAAAACCGTGAAGAAGTCTATCGATCGTGAAGTTCGCAAGGGGCATATCGCACCTCGCGAAGGCGTACGCTGGACAGACTATTATGAGAAATGTTTGGCCGGAACCACCTACTTAAAGGTGTAAAACTGGTCAAACTGCGTATTTCGTGAGCAAACGGTCAAAACCAACGAAAAAGCGGTTGACTCTGACTCTAAAAACTCGTTTAATACGCCCCGACGCCCAGATAGCTCAGTCGGTAGAGCAGGGGATTGAAAATCCCCGTGTCGGTGGTTCGATTCCGCCTCTGGGCACCATTATTCTAAAGGCCTCGCTAGCAATAGCGGGGCTTTTTAGTTTCTGGCTTTGTGCCAAATTTGTGCCAATTGTGCCAATTGTGCCATCGACATTTGATGCAACTGCTTTCAAATGCTGTCCAGCCAAATGAGCGTAGCGCAAAACCATCTCATACGATGCCCAACCGCCGAGTTCTTGAAGCTCTTGAAGACTTGTGCCTCTTTGAGCATGCCAACTCGCCCACGTATGGCGTAAGTCATGCCAACGGAAATTTTCGATCCCCGCTCGTTTCAACGCAGCATGCCAAGCTTTGGTCGATGTTCGCTCGACGGGTTTGCCTTGATAGACAAAACAATAGTAAGCGTCATCCCCCTGCACGGCTCGCAATAGCGACAAAGCATCATTATTGAGTGGGACATTGATGGCCTTTCCTGATTTCGATTGGTCAGGATGGATCCAAGCAAAACCTTGACGGTCCCCCAAGAAAAAGATCCACACCGACGATGAATTTGGGCATGATTAATACCTTACGAGGACCATGCCATGAAATCAAAACGTTTCTCTGTCGAGCAGATCGTATCTGCAATCAAACAACATGAGGCCGGGCTATCGATTGCTGAAATTGCCCGCAAAATGGGCATAGCCGAAGGCACTTTTTACGCCTGGAAAAAGAAGTACTCGGGACTTGAGTCCGACCAGGTTCGGGAGCTCAAACAATTGCGTGAGGAAAACGAGAAGCTTAAACGAATTGTTGCCGATTTAACTCTCGATAAAGTCATGTTGCAAGATCTCAATACCCGAAAGTGGTAAGCGTACCGCAGCGTCGTAAGGCGGTGCGCCACCTAATGAGTCTATACAGCATCAGCGAGCGCAGGGCGTGTGCATTAACAGGTTTAAGTCGTACGGCCTGTCGTTATAAGCCGCGCTCAGAGCCCCAGGAAGCTCTCCGCCAGAGGATTGTGGCGATAGCCAGAGCGCGTGTTCGATACGGTTACAAGCGCATTCATGTGATGTTGAAGCGCGAAGGCATTCATGTAAACAAAAAACGTGTCCATCGCTTGTATTGTCTGGAAGGGCTTCAGTTACGCCCTAAACGGCCGCGACGCAACGTCAGTGGAGCACACCGGAAACGGGATTATGTGCCAAGTACGAAACCGAATGAAGCTTGGGCAATGGACTTTGTTGCCGACCAATTATCAACGGGCAACAAGTTCCGTATTCTGACGGTTGTCGATACCTATACACGAGAGTGTTTAGCGGCTGATATTGGTGTTCGTTTACGTTCAGAGAATGTGGTTGCGACATTGACACGGCTTTGTCGAGAGCGAGGTGCTCCTCAGCGTATTCACTGCGATAATGGAAGCGAATTCGCCGGTCAAATGACTGACTTATGGGCGTATACGAACAAGGTGACGCTAGCATTTTCACGTCCTGGTAAGCCAACTGATAATGCTTATATAGAGTCACTGAACGGCAGCTTTCGTGATGAATGCCTTAACTGTCACTGGTTCGAATCGCTAACCGATGCTAAATTAAAAATTGAAGCTTGGCGGGATGACTATAACAAGAGTCGACCTCATCGGGCTTTAAACAACCTGCCACCCTTGCAGTTCGTGGCATCCATTGAAAACTGAACAGCTCAATTCATTCCTCGAGTGGTTCTAATAATGGGGGCCTGTCACTGAACAGCTCAATTCATTCCTCGAGTGGTTCTAATAATGGGGGCCTGTCACATCCCATGGTTCATCATTTGCATTCCCTTCTGCATTGACTTCATGTGTTCTTCCATTAGTTTTTTACGTTTCTTGGGATCGGATTCGCTTTTTATTTTTTCCATAGCTTCGCGCATTTCTTGCATGTGCTCATTCATTGATGTCATTTTTTCATGATGCATCATTCCACTCATTGAACCTGTTTTATCATCGCCATGTTTATGCTGAGCATCAGCAAAGACAGGAGAGGCCATTAAAGCTGTGATAGTTAAAGCTGAAAGTACTTTTTTCATTCTATTACCCTCTTGATTATGACCAAATTGTATTGGTTTCATTAATTTGACGTTATTTCACTATAGTTAAATCTTGGAACCCACGCTGACGTAGATCCCATATAACGGCAGTATTCATCGCCGAATTCTTCAATGCCTTCGATGAAATTGAATTTCATTGAATCTAGCGGAAAACTTTTAAAATTCTCATTGTGACCTGGACGTTTTAAGCCATTTAACCAGCAACGATTTTTCCCCGATACATTTGCATCTGGCAATGAAAGTCATACTCTCCGGGTTCCAGTGCTGGTATTTGAATTGGCTTTAATTTGTCAAAAGGCAACGTTTCACTGATTTCCAGGTCAGGGATAAGCAGAGTTTCAGAGCAAGGCGATTGATCCTTCCGCAGAAACCTGAGTTCAACCGGCTTACCTTCAGGTACGTTTATTCTCGAAGGCGAGTAGGTGCCGTTTTCGACGGCAATCACCCAATCACCTTCTCCCAGCTTCATCTGCTTGGGCGTGTAAAGCCAAAACCACCAGACGATCAGTGCGATCAGAGCGATACCAGCAATATTAATAAATAACATATTTATTCTCCTGAATGCGCCAATGTTAAAAGGTGCATTAATGTTTCTTGGCTTTGAAAAAGCGTAACCGGTTAGCGTTGCTCACTACCGTAAGCGAAGAAAAAGCCATTGCTGCACCTGCAATAACCGGACTCAACAGCATTCCAAAAAATGGATACAGAACGCCTGCGGCAAAAGGAATACCTGCTACGTTGTAAATAAAAGCACCAAATAAGTTTTGTTTAATGTTGCTCAGTGTGGCCTTGCTCACCGCGACCGCATCGGCAAGCCCGTGCAACGACCCGCGCATCAATGTAATATCAGCACTTTCAATAGCGACGTCCGTTCCCGTGCCAATCGCGAAGCCTACATTGGCAATAGCTAGTGCTGGCGCATCATTAATACCATCTCCCGTCATGCCAACGATTTCGCCTTCCATCTGCAGCTCCTGAACCTTTTTTGATTTTTCTTCCGGCAGAACTTCAGCGAAAAATTCTTTAATTCCTACTTTTTCAGCAACTGCTTCTGCTGTCGCGCGATTATCACCAGTAAGCATCACTACTCGCACACCGTTATCTTGCAAACGTTTAATGGCGGCTACGGAGTCGTCTTTTATCGGGTCGGCAACTGCAATAATTGCAGCTAACTCATTATCAACGGCAAAGTACATAGGCGTCTTAGCTTCAGCAGCTAAGCCTTGGGCTTTTTCAACAAAGTTACCGAGCTCAACTTGACGTTCACGCAACAGCTTTTCATTACCGAAAAGGAGGGACTTCCCGTCAACTTCTGCCTCCACGCCATGACCAGCGATGGCGTTGAAGTTCGAGACCTTACTTGTCTTAATCCCTCTTTCCCTGGCTGACTCAACTATCGCCTGTGCTAGCGGATGTTCAGAGCCAGACTCAAGTGTCGCTGCAAGTTGCAGTACGGTTTGCTCATCGTACTCACTCGCTACTAATACGTCGGTGACTTTAGGAGAACCAAGTGTAATGGTGCCCGTTTTATCCAGGATCATAGCCGATACTTTCGACGCTGTTTGCAATGCTTCGCCATTGCGAATCAGCACACCTGCCTCTGCGGCTTTTCCTACACCCACCATTACCGACATAGGCGTCGCCAGGCCTAATGCGCAAGGGCAAGCAATAATCAAGACAGTGGTCGCTGATACCACAGCAAAGGCCAGTGCCGGCTCAGGCCCAAAGTTAAGCCAAGCTAGAGCACTGATAACAGCGATAATCATAACGACTGGCACAAAGTAAGCTGAAATAATATCGGCAAGACGACCGATTGGGGGCTTAGAGTTTTGCGCCCGTTTCACCATGTTAATAATTTGAGCAAGTGCTGTATCTTTTCCGACTCTTGTCGCTTGAAACAAAAAGGAACCACTTTTATTTATCGTGCCCGCCACAACGTCATCACCAACTGATTTTTCCACGGGCATGGGTTCACCCGTTAGCATAGATTCATCAACGGTGGTACTTCCCTCTATAACTTTTCCATCAACAGGGATTTTTTCTCCGGGACGAACACGTACTACGTCCTCCTCGAGTACGTCTTCGATAGCGATATCCAATTGTTTATCGTCACGAATCACCCTTGCGGTTTTCGCCTGCAAACCAATGAGACGTTTTATGGCTTCGGACGTGCGCCCACGAGCTTTCAGTTCAAGTGCCAGCCCCAAATTGATCAAACCGATAATCATTGCGGTCGCTTCAAAGTATACGTGACGCGCCATTTCCGGAACCAGGTGCGGAACCAATACAACCACCATGGAATACAACCAGGCGGTACCAGTACCAAGTGCGATCAGCGTATCCATATTAGCGGAATGATTTTTCAAAGATTGCCAGGCACCGACGAAGAAGTGTTTGCCCGAAAAGTAAAGTACACCTAACGTTAGAATACCTACGACTAACCATGTCACACGCTCTGTGGCAGTGGTCACCGTCATTTCACCAACAAAAAGGCTATAAATCATGAGAGGTACACCTAACGACAGCGCAACGGTCATCTCCCGCATCAGCCGCTTGTAATAAGCCCAGTCGGCTTGCTCTTTTTCTGCCAACGCATCACCGTCACTTTCGGACGTGGCTACTTTAGCGCTATACCCCGCCCTCTCTACCGCTTTCACTAAAGCGCTCGGACTTGCTGTTCCTGTCACACTGACTGTTCGCTGCGCAAAGTTCATCTCTGCATTTTCCACACCGGATACAGACTTTAGTGCACTCTCGATTTTGCCAACACAACTCGCGCAACCGGCTCCCTCGATAATGAGTTCCTCAATGGAACGACTACGAACGTCCTCAGTTTTCACACCCATACCAGTGCTCCTTATTGATGGGAAAAAAGCCAAGCAACAGCTATTTCCCGTAAAGTACCAACGATAAAACCGTCACTAACTACATATCCGAAAATCGGTTCGCAGTTTGCACCATTCGTTTAATTTCATTTTCTTCAACGTTTTTTACTGTTTCTAACAGCTCTTTTGCGCTGTCTATATCAACACGGGAATATAGGTGTTCATACAACTCAATGACTTGCTCATGATGGTTTACAATGTTCTCCATAATGTGATCAGTATCTAACTCTTTAAAAGGCGAATCACAGTGTCCATGCTCAACGATGGGATGTTTCCCAATATAGTCATAACACCAAGTGTCTAATGCATTTCGGTTTGCTGTACTCAAAAAACCTTCGACCATTCGCTCTAAGCTAGCCTCATGACCCGACACGTAGTTTAGAATCATCCGAGCTCGTTCATCTTGGTTTTGTTTAGAGCAGTGAGTAACACACTCCTTCAGGTTTTTGTGGAAATCAACGGTCCAACTCAGCACATCTTTGATTGTTTCTATTTGCATTTTTTACTCCTTACCTATAATTAATCGTTACTTTCGTTTGCTTTTGTTAACTGGCGGACTTCTGTGACAACTCCACGGTGTATGTTCCGAATTATCTTTAATATTTTGGTCAATAAACTTGTAGTACTCTTCTTTCAGATGAGTCCACCACCCACTATTTATTTCAACACCAAACTTCCTGAGCTTTTCCTCTATAACATTGAGATCCACTTTAGAGGCATCATAAGCTACCAATAACAAGTTACGCTCAGAGTCATAGGCAACGCTATCGAGACCAACCAACAAGTCAATTTCTTTGATAGCTTTGCGAACTTCTTTCACACTCTCTGCGTTTAGCTTTAAAGTGCGGTTTACTAAGTTAATTCCCCGCACTCCTGCTCTATGATCGTTATTTGACATCAATACTGTCCTGTTAATTAAAACTACCAATACGTTTCAGGCAACATTTGCTCGGTGTTAACTTTGTAACGAAAGCTCTTTATTAGTGGCTGCTCGTTTATCGTGAACCCAGAACAATTCATCGATTGGCGAGATAGAAACTAATCCCTCGTTGGATACCCCAGTATGGGCCGCTTCAACTACCAAGAGGGCAACATCACGCGCATCATCACTGTTCACATAAACTTCAAGCTGTACGTGATCAACTAAGTGATCATCGTTATAGCTATCGAAGTAGTAACCCCGTCCTCGCACAGGAAACAGCGTAAAGCCGCTAACGCCACGGCCGATGAGAGCCTCTTCCACTGAGTCTTGTCGAAGTTGATCAAAAATAGCGGTAATTTTAGATAGGTTCATATACCCCCCTAAAAGCCCTAAAACATATAGCTTATGGACTGTGTTTAGTCTAGTTACTTAAATTTCGAGAAAATCTAGAGTTGTAATTTAGTAGTGCTATTTCGGAGGGTAGTAAATATCGAAGAGTATTTGCTTCACATCACCTTTATAAGACAAGGGATGTGGCAAGTTGCTAGGAGAGTTTATCGAGGTGTCGAATTGAATAAATACTAGAGGTGAGTTCGCAGAGTTACACTCTTCATCCATAGAGCATTTATCAGCTACGCAGCAATAACAGTCGTCAATGATAGATTGCTTACTTTCATCGCAATGAAAGTTATCTTTGCTTTCGTTGCTAACATCCATATGGCTAACACTTTTTTCGTGCTGTACATTGGAAGCATTGTTATAAGGAGGAGCGGCTGGGAAGGATAGCTGTATCACTATTCCTAACATAAGCACAACTAAAAATTTTGCTTGAAACATATGTGCGCTCCTATTGCCATGCTATAAATTAGCATACTACCCCCTGCACATCATTGATCGAGATCAAAGATGCGCAGGTGATATTTACAGAGTAAGGTATCATCTAACCTTAACGTCTTTCTTTCGCCACAAATAGTAAACAGCAGGTAATACGAGCAAGGTTAAGATAACAGCGCTGATCATTCCTCCAACCATTGGCGCCGCTATTCTACTAACCACCTCAGCCCCAGTCCCTGTACTAAACATTATAGGCAATAAACCAGCAATTGTAGAAACGGCCGTCATCATGACGGGGCGAACACGAAGTCCAGCCCCTTCCATTACGGCAAGAGAGAGACCGTCTTTCGTTAATGCTTTACCATGCTCTAACTGACTTTTTTCATATTCATTATAGGACTGGTTTAAGTAAGTCAGCATTAGTATTCCTATTTCTACAGTGACACCGGCTAGAGCTATAAAACCAACCGCTACAGCAACTGAGAAATTATAATCTAAAAGATACATTAGCCAGATTGCCCCCACCAATGCGAGAGGCAAAGTTCCCAATATAATGGCTATTTCTGTAACGTTTCGAAAGTTCATATATAAAAGAACGATAATAATCGCGAGCGTTAACGGAATCACGTAAGTCAGTTTTTCCTTTGCCCTTTCCATATATTCGTACTGCCCGGACCAGGTAACTGAATACCCTGCTGGCAACTCGAGTTCTTGTTCTACAACCTTCATTGCTTTTTCAACATAAGTGCCGACATCAACTCCCTCAATGTCGACAAAAGTCCAGCCATTAAGTCTTGCGTTTTCGCTTTTAATTGCCGGCGGTCCAAGTTCAACGTAGACATCAGCCACATCCGCCAAACTAATACGCTGCCCGTTTGGCGTAACTAAAGGTAGCTTCTTTAATTCTTCCGGCGAATCACGGTAATCTTGAGGGTAGCGCAAGTTTATTGGGTAACGTTCAAGCCCTTCAATGGTCTCTGAAACATTCATTCCGCCAATAGCCGTGGCAACAACCTGCTGAACATCCTCAATGTTCAAGCCATAACGTGCAGCCTGCTCTCTTTTTATGTCGACTTTGACATAGCGTCCACCAGCCACTCGCTCTGAATAAACAGAAGCCGTACCATCGACATCATCAAGTATCGTTTCAAGCTGCTGACCGATCTTCTGAATTTCATTAAGATCAGCTCCGGCAACTTTTATACCTACCGGCGTTTTGATACCTGTCGATAACATATCAATGCGAGTTTTAATGGGGTAAACCCACGCATTGGTCAGCCCCGGAAACTTTACAAGCGCATCCAGTTCTTTTTTCAACTTCTCAGTGGTCATACCGTCTCTCCACTGATCTTTCGGTTTCAGTTGAATAAAGGTTTCAATCATCGTTAGGGGTGCCGGATCAGTGGCGGTATCCGCTCGACCAATTTTGCCAAAAACCGTCTTCACTTCCGGTACCGTTTTTATGAGCTTGTCGGTTTGCTGCAACAGCTCCCTTGCTTTACCAATTGATAATCCGGGATAGGTAGTGGGCATATACATCAAATCGCCCTCATCCAAATCTGGAATAAATTCACTACCAATTTTGTCAATCGGCCAGACACCAACGGCCAGGATAACAAGCGCTCCGACAACTGCTGTCTTGGGGTATTTCAAAATGCCTTTTAAAAGCGGTTTATACCCGGCGATCAATAACCGATTAAGCGGGTTTTTCCCCTCAGGTGTTACCTTTCCTCTGATAAAATATCCCATCAACACGGGGATAACGGTAATCGCTAAGGCTGCGCTGGCTGCCATTGCGTAAGTTTTCGTGAAAGCAAGCGGAGAAAACATCCGCCCTTCCTGGGCTTCTAAGGTAAATACCGGCATAAAGCTGACGGTAATAATGAGCAAGCTAAAGAAAAGAGCAGGGCCCACCTCTGAAGCAGAGGCGGCAACCACCCGCCAGCGGTTCTCTGCTGTCAGTGGCGTTTTTTCCATATGCTTATGCATATTTTCAATCATGACGATGGCACCATCGAGCATAGCGCCAATAGCGATTGCGATCCCTCCAAGTGACATAATATTCGCGTTAATTCCTTGCCAATACATGACAATAAACGCGGTTAAAATACCCAAAGGCAAGCTGATAACGGCAACCAGCGAGGAGCGGACATGGAAGAGAAATATCACACAGATAAACGCGACAATAGCGAGTTCTTCTATTAAACTTTTCCAGAGACTTTCCACGGCATCCGAGATAAGCCCCGAACGATCATAGACAGTGACTATATCGACACCTTCTGGTAGCCCAGACTTTAATTCTTCCAACTTTTGTTTAACGCCATCAATCGTTTTTTGGGCATTTTCTCCGAAACGCATTACCACAATACCACCCACGGCTTCTCCCTCACCGTTGAGTTCGGCGATACCGCGTCTCATTTGGGGGGCCCACACCCACATCAGCAACGTCTTTAAGCAATAATGTCGTGCCATTTTCATCAACGCCAAGCGGGATACTCTCTAAGTCTGACACACCATCAATATAGCCTGAGGCCCGGACCATATACTCAGCTTCCGCCATTTCAACCACCGACGCCCCCACTTCCTGATTACCTCGCTGGATAGCATTTTGTATGTGAGCAAGAGGAATATCGAATGCGCGCAGCTTCTCCGGATCCACTTTCACCTGGTACTGCTTTACCATCCCGCCGAGGGCGGCAACTTCCGAAACCCCCTCGACCGTTTGCAGTTCATACTTTAAAAACCAATCCTGCATACTGCGTAACTCACTCAAATTGTGGTTACCCGTACGATCAACCAAGGCATACAAATACACCCAACCAACCCCTGTTGCATCAGGGCCTAATTGCGGTCTTGCATTAGAAGGCAGTGTCGGAGCAACCTGAGACAAATATTCCAGTACTCGCGAACGCGCCCAGTAAGCGTCTGTATCTTCGTCAAAAATGACATACACATAGGAGTCGCCGAAAAACGAATATCCACGGACGGTTTTAGCGCCGGGGACAGACAGCATAGCGGTTGTTAATGGATAGGTTACTTGATCTTCTACCACCTGCGGCGCTTGACCCGGATAGCTGGTTTTAATGATCACCTGGACATCCGACAAGTCCGGCAGTGCGTCTACGGGCGTATTCTTAACCGCAAAAGCACCAACACCCACGAGGATTAATGTCGCCAGAAGAACGAAAAAACGGTTACTCACTGACCATCGAATGACTGACTTAATCATGGTTATGCTCCTGCTCTGTCACTTGTTTTTGCTCAGGAATATGAATCGATGTGAGCTGGTACTGTTGCTTCCCGACTTGCGTTATTTCCGCATGCAAGGATAACCCCGTGCTAAGCTGAGAAAGTTCAACATCCGAAGCAACATCGAAGTCCATCGTCATTGCAGGCCAGTCCCATTCAGAAATCTCACCGTGCTCCAGCGTAACCATCGAGTGCTGAGGCATAACATTTTTAACGGTTGCTTCAACCCAGACAGCTTGAGCTGCTGCGTCACTTGACATACTGCCATGGCTCTCGTTATCAGCATCAGTGTCATGTTGCATGCGCTTAAAGTCAGAGGATTTACTGGACTCAGAATCAATCAAAAACTGAGCTGAAGTAACGATGTCATCACCTGCCATAAGACCCGATAAAATTTCAACTCGCGAGCTCCCTAACCGCCCAACGTCAACATTAACTGTTTTAAATTTCCCATCACCCAGTGCCAGTACAACTCGGTTCGAACCACCCATTCGGATAAGCGCTTCTTTAGGGATGATTAAGTTTTTGTCGCCTAAACCAGCCTTAATGTTAAGATTCGCAAACATGCCCGGTTTTAAAAAACCATCTGGGTTGTCGAAGTGAATTCGAACTTGTCCCGTCCGAGTTTTAGGGTTAAGTGACGGATAGACATAATCAACCTTTCCTTGCCACTCTTTACCTGGAGCATACTCAAGGTTCATTTGAACGTCATTGCCTACCTCAACCTGGTTCAATTGCCGCTCAAAGACTTCTGCAATAACCCAAATTTTATCCAGTTGAGCAATGGTCATTAAATTCATACTCGGCGTTACAAACGCACCTTCACGCACAGTCAGTCTATCCAATACCCCGGACTGCTTTGCTTTTACCGTGATTGTTTTCTGAATTTTACGAGTTTCTTTTAACTTTTTAATCTCAGATTCAGAGACTTGCAGAGCTCTTAAGCGTTCTTCAGCGGCATCAATTAGCACCTGATTACCTCTTTGCGAGGCCAATACAAGCTCCTCTTGCGCATTAACCATTTCAGGAGAGTAAATACTGTATAAAGGCTCGCCGGCTTTAACCGAGTTACCAACCGCTTTTACGAAAAGCTTCTCAATCCAGCCTTCAACACGAGGACTTACTGTTAATACTCGGTCCTCATCAAACTGAACATAGCCAACTGTTTCGATATCTAGGTTGAGTCTCGAGGACGTGACGGTTGCAGTTGTAACCCCAAGGTTATTAATAACGTCGGGATCAATTCTCACCGTACCAGGTGAACTCTCTTCTGCATCATCGCCATAGTAAGGAATAAGGTCCATCCCCATTGGAGACTTTCCTGGTTTGTCTCGACGATAATTGGGATCCATCGGAGCCACCCAATATAACGGCTCTTTTTCTGCATTGCCCGATGAACGATCAGACACTTCAGTCGATTGCATTACATAGCCAATAGCGCCAGCGCCAACTGCAAAGCCTACAGCTAAACTTATAAGAGATTTGGTGACTGTTTTCATTTTACACTCCTGAAAGTAATAAGTAGTTTGCTTCGGCAATCAATTTTTGGCGGTTGATGGCGATTGCTAATGCATCAATTTTTGCGTCGATTTCCGCAATCTGTGACCGTACCGCCTCGGCAAAGTCGCCATCATCATTGTTGTAGGCAGTCAATGCGGCTTCAGACTGGGCGGACATTTGTGGAAGTAGCTCTTCGTGATATAGGGCAGCACGTTCATTCAAACGGTTCAGTTGTAAAAACGTACTGCGTAAATTGGCTATTAACTGCCTGGCAACCAATAACTTCTCAGTTTTTTTTGCTTCCGTTTTAAACTTTGCTGAGCGTACCTGCTTATCCTGTTTGTTATCAGTAAATAAAGGGACATCGAACGTAACCCCGACTGACAGCAAGTCGGCACGGTCATTGCCGCTTGGATCGTCGTTTCTATGGCCATATTTCAGATTGGCTGACCATTGCGGTTTATAACCTTGCTGAGCGAGCTCGACAGACGTCTCCGACGCCAAAATGTCTTGATCGGTCGCTTGCAAAACCGGGTGTTCTTTTATCAATTCGTACAAGGCTTGATTCGGTATTGTCGAAGGTGATAGCAATGTCTTCTTCAGCGTAAGACTCGGAAGGTCATCCGGTAACGTTGATTTCGCTATAACACCTATCCATTCCGACAATTCGCTTTGAAGTTGCTCCTCTTTTTGTCGCAGTGACGTCAACCTATCATCCAGGCGTGTAAGCTCAAGTTGGGCTCTAATAACATCTTGCTGCCGTGCTTTTCCCTCGGTGCTGGTATAACTCGCCTTAGCCGTCGACACTAACTGTTCAAAAAGCGCTCTATCCGATTCAATCAAGCGAATGCTTTGCTGAGAGAAAAAAACATCTAACCACAACTTCGTGACCGTTGTTTTGACCTTTGCAATACGATCCGCTCTCAAAAACGGTTGTTTTTGAGCTAATTGGTTTTTCTGCTTACGAGACAACGATAATGTGTCTCCTCTGGGAAATGCTTGTGAAACACCGACGACTAACTGGGTCATTCCTTCCTGTCTTGAACTAAAACTGTCAACCGGGAAACTGGCAGCCGTGAGCGATATTTGAGGGTCAGGCAAACTGGAAGAGGCTATTGCTTCACTCGCGAATGCTTCTTGGGTTTGCTTACTTGCCGTTAACCAAGGATCTTCTTGTACAGCGATACTCACTGCTTCTTGCAAATTCAAAAGCGGCTCTTGTGCATTAACGACATTTGGCACCACTACAGTCAGAACACTTAAATAAGCCATTCTTCTTAAAAGTTTCATATTGTTACTCTCAAAAACTGTGAATTTTTAAATTAAACACAGACCAAGTTATGAGTCGGACCGTAACGAGGACGACGAACGACGTCGTAACGACAATGACCGAACCAAAGCTTATAGCTGTGCTTTTACCTGGACGATAAACGCGCCAGGAGCGAGAAATTTAGTACTTTTTAAGAGTAGATTGGGGGCCGAAATAGCGAGAGAGAGTGCTTTTCTTTAATATTCGTATCTAAGAATGAGGAAGCGTTAAAAACCAGCTTCTCAATAGGCGGAACGGTGGATTGCTCAGAATAAACGACAGTAATCGACGGGCTGTAACAATGTCGCATCATTGAATCAGAGCAACAGTTATCGGTAAGAGAATGTGACACTTCGCAACCCGCAAGATCGCAAACTTGCTCAGTAGAATCGTGCATACATGCCTTTTCCGTACTGATAGTTTGTGAAAATGACATTGTTGTTACTACTAATAGCAGTAGGACAATGATTAAACGATACATGCGAAGCTTCACTATAAAAACATGCTTGCATTGTATCTCTTTTGGCTGATAAAGATCAATCAATTAAAGGAAGTACCCATAACGAGGTAGTCAACCCAGATGGTGATACGACTTCTACATCACCACCCAGATTTATTGCTAACTCAGGCGCTTTCAAGCTCTAAATACCAAAGTCATCGAACCTTACTTGTTCTCGCGGAACGCCAAAGTCAGCAAGAGACTTTAACGTTGCTTTCAGCATTGGTGGAGGACCACACACGTAAACGTCCAATGTGTTTTTGTTTTCATCTGCCAACCATTTCATTGCGGTTTCGTGCACAAAGCCAGTGTGCCCGGCCCACTCATCTGATTTAGCAACCTCTGAAAGTACCGGTATATAATTTAACCGCTCATCTCTTTCGAACTCATCCCTATAACAGAGCTCTTTTTCATATCGTGCGCCGTAAAAAAAGATACAGCGACGAGGAGAGCCTGCTGCTAATTCACTTTGTATTAACGCTCTCAACGGTGCAATACCCGCGCCGCCCCCGATGAAGACTTGTGTATGAGAGTTTTGCTTTGCCAGTTGGAAGTCTCCAAATGGCCCAACGGCATCGACACGAGCGCCAGCTTCTAAATTACATAAGTAATTTGATCCCACCCCCGGCGGTACCCCTTCGCTTGGCGATGGCAGCTGCCTTATGTTAAACACAAATCGAGTCGGGTGAGGCCGCGTAGCAACAGAGTAATGTCGTGACAATATTTCGTTTAAGTGTGGAATACGAAACTGCATAAACTGCCCGGCTTCATAATTAACGGGCTCTGAACTCACAAAGGTAAGCTCCATAATGGATGGAGTCAGTTAACGCTTTGAATCGAGTGTTAAAGCTATATCACTAACCCCCTCATTATGTAACTTTACTTCATAATTTGGGGTAAGCGGATTAAATGGTTGATCTTACCTTTGCATGAGAGTGAGACAGACCGGCATCTCATCGGATTATCTGGTTGATGCTTCACCTACTGCTGGTGCATGTTTCCTTCGCTAATTCCAGCAAGAACCCCACACGCCTCAACTTCCCGGTCATCGTTGCAACTCGCTCTCAGTGAAACGAGTTGTTTCTCAAGCGCTTGCAGAGCGGTTATCTGCGACCGCACATGAGAGATGTGATCATCGAGCAAGGCGTTGACGGCGGTACAAGGCTGATGAGGGTCGTCCTGATAGCTCTGTAGTTCGTGAATCTCAGCCAGTGACAGGCCCAGGATTCTGCAGCGACGGATGAAGGCCAGCCCCTCACCATGCTTCTCGGTATAGACACGGTAACCGTTGTCCTGCCGATCAGGCGGCGGCAACAAGCCCTGCTGTTCATAGAAGCGGATCGTCTGTGTTTCGACCCCTACCAACTGCGCCAACTGACCAATGCGCATCAGCCTCCTCCCCAACGGATTCTTTACTCTATTGACCTTATAGTAGCTTTATAGT
>PYVG01000090.1 GCA_003030745.1 Pseudidiomarina aestuarii
ATTTGCAGGGCTCCGTTCAGCACGCTTATTATGCGCTGCGGGTTTTTACACCATCCGATTCCATACAAGCCGGCGTTTACGCCATTGAACCGAATAGCTCGTTAACCCAGTTCTGGTCGCAAGTGACTGCAGGGCGTGCGCACTTGTTTCAAGTGACGTTAATTGAGGGGCATACATGGTCGCAGTGGGTAGAAGTGTTGCGGCGAGCACCATATCTCGAACATAGTTTACTGGAACTATCAGAAGCTCACATTTTGGCTGAACTCGGTTTGGCTGAGTACGCTCGACTAGAGGGGCTCTTGCTCCCCGAAACCTATACTTATAAAGCCTATACTTCGGCAACGACCGTGTTGCGAAAAGCTGCTGCAGCCATGGAAACACAACTAGCCGAGTTGTGGGCCAATCGCGACCGTGATTTACCCTATGCAACGCCGTATGAATTACTTATCATGGCATCCATTATTGAGAAAGAAACGGGCATTAAAGCGGAGCGAGCTCGAGTGAGCTCGGTGTTTGTGAACCGGCTGCGGTTGGGGATGCGCTTGCAATCTGATCCAACGACTATCTACGGCATTGAGAACTTCAACGGGAACTTAACACGTGCACATCTGCGCGCGGAGACACCGTATAACACGTATCGAATTCCGGCTTTACCACCGACGCCGATTGCGATGCCAAGTACAGCGAGTTTAGTTGCAGCAGCAAACCCGGAAACAACCGATTACTTGTATTTTGTGGCCGATGGCTCTGGCGGACACGTGTTTTCTCGAACTTTGACTGAACATAACCGGGCGGTAAATCGCTATCAACGGGGAATAAATTAACTATGACTGGGAAGTTTATCGTTGTTGAAGGGCTCGAAGGAGCAGGGAAGAGCTCAGCGATAGCCAGCATCGTCACGCATCTACAAGCGAAAAATATTGCCGCAACAACTGTCCGTGAACCCGGCGGTACTCCCTTAGCTGAAGCATTACGCGAACTGGTTAAGCAAGACTGGGCGGAGCCCGTGCATGCGAATACCGAGCTACTGATTATGTATGCCAGTCGGGTGCAACTAGTGGAGAATGTGATCAAACCGGCGTTGCAGCAAGGCACCTGGGTTATTGCCGATCGTCATGACTTGTCGTCACGGGCCTATCAAGGCGGTGGACGCCAGTTAGGCGATGACAAGCTACAAGTCCTGAAACACCAAGTACTCGGTGCCTTTGGGCCCGATCTCACACTGTTGATTGACGTTGAGCCAAAACTCGGTTTGGAGCGGGCTCGAACGCGGGGTGCTTTGGATCGGATTGAACAAGAAGATTTGAGCTTTTTTGAGCGAACGCGTGCGCGCTATCTTGAGCTTGCTGAGGCTGATCGCTCTATCCATGTCATCGACGGTGGGCAAGCTATGGAAGCCGTGCATCGTGATTTATTAACCTGCGTTGAAGCGGAGTT
>PYVG01000091.1 GCA_003030745.1 Pseudidiomarina aestuarii
CTTGATTGGTCGGATGCGATGATGGGCAGCACTAATAACGAGCAAATATTTTCGGCTATGACAGAGTTAACTAAGGTGCGACTTCTAGATGGTCCGCATCAAGGTAAGGTTGTAATGGTCAGGAACTTACATATCAGAATTCAAGAATGATTGGTTTTATAGGTACTTCTTTATATCTGTTTGCTTATGCGTATTTGACCTTCTATTCAGGGAAAAATGAGCGTATTTATGTCGGTATTAATGCAATCGCAGCGGGGATATTAGCTTACACGTCATTTCAACTTGGTTCAGGGCAAGCTGTACTTGTTAATGGCTTTTGGCTCATTGCAAGTCTTAAGATTCTATGGTTTGGATTCTCTACAAGTAAACTCGTTATCCCATTCAAATATTACTTAGTTGCATTGCTTGGCTCACTGCTGTTAAGTCTATTTCTTATCGCGAGGGTTCTCTCGGACGCGGTAGTTATTATAGGATGGTTCTCAGCCGTAAACTTTTGTTTTGCGTACTACCTCTTCTTGTCTCGTCAAGTTACAGCGAGGCAGTACCATATATTAAACATGCTTTCAGCAGGGTGTATCATACCAGCACTATGGATCGAGCAGAATTGGCCAGTTGTAGCGCTTGAGCTGTGTTGGGTGGTAATCTCCGTCCATGGTGTATTGAACCATCGAGAACATACCATTCCGTGATGTATTTTCTTGTAATAGATTGCATCCTCGGGCATTTGTTGCGGGCGTATGCTTTTATCATCGTCCTGATGTTTCCCGTAAAAGTTGTCTCGTGAAGCTCGACGCAGTAGAGTGTAACGATTCAAACAGTTGTTTAAGAAGGGGCTTTTGTGAGTCACGATTATCCACATTTACTGCAGCCGCTCGACCTCGGATTTGCGCGAGTCAAAAACCGCGTGTTGATGGGATCGATGCATACTGGGCTTGAAGAAGAGCGCGATGGTTTCCCGAAGCTAGCGGCATTTTACGAAGAGCGAGCCAAAGGTGGCGTAGGTCTCATCGTAACCGGTGGTATTGCACCTAACTTTCGTGGTCGAGTCGCTCCGTTTGGGAGTGAGCTGAGTAAACCGTGGCACGTCAAAAAACACAAACTGATCACGGAAGCTGTGCATCGCCACGGAACCAAAATCTGTATGCAAATTTTGCATACAGGTCGCTATGCATATCATCCGTTCAACGTAGCTCCGAGTAAGATCAAAGCACCTATCAATCCATTTACTCCAAGCGCTATGAGTGAGCGCCAAATTCTGACCACGATTGCACACTTTGCTCGTGCCGCCAGGTTGGCACAGCAAGCGGGTTATGATGGCGTTGAAGTAATGGGTTCTGAAGGTTATTTGACAATACCTCCTCAAGCTGCTTCACTGCTTCAGCAGTCATCAATACTTTTTCA
>PYVG01000092.1 GCA_003030745.1 Pseudidiomarina aestuarii
GTAGCAGGGAAGGTCAAATCAGGGCGAGCTGCCGCTAACCAGGCTTCAAGTTGTTCGGTCGGCGCCGGCAAACGAGGTGGACATGACCTACGTGCCCATTCTGTCCTTACTCCAAAATATTTCTAAGCGGCAAGCAGCGCTGCTCGGCCTGTTATTCATTACTTATGCTGCTGTTTGGATTGATACAGCCTATGGCATTTTAAGCTTTTTAGGCTTAGGCGCACTGAAGATTTCGATGCTCTATCGCTTGGTTTTGACCGCCACGTTACTGGTCCTCATGTTTGTCTATCAAAGCTTTTTGGCCTGGTACATGAAACTGATGATGCTGTTCTGGGCGCTGCTGTTATGGGCATTGACTTGGCCAGTGGGCGATGTCGAGCTCGTTAATCAAATCAATCATATTTTGCGCCTCTTGTTCCCTTTTGGTATGGCGATCATTACCTTTGAACTGTTGCGAGTGAATCACTCATTACAGTCACTGACGTTGAAAGGAATCGGTCATTACGGCTGGGTAGTGGGGTGCTTTCTTATTTTATCTGCCGTTACTGGGCTTGGACTGGAAAGTTACGGCGACCATGCATTCGGTATAAAGTCATTTTACATTGCCGGGAATGATACGGGGCTTGCAACACTGATCGCACTGTGTTGCTTGTTTTGCGTACTTTACTATCAACCCAGCCTCACCACATTCATGGCAATATTGCTGTGTATCGCTGGACTTATTCTGATGGGTACAAAGGCGGGTTGGGCAGGAACTTTTGTGATTGTCATGGTGTATCTGACTATCTTCCTACTGTTCAAAAAGAGTCACGGCGCAGTCGGCCTTTCGCTCAAGAGTATTGCCGTTGTTGGAGTATTCTCTGGGTTAACTATTGCGAGTATCTTATTGGTACAAAATTACGACCGCGTCCGCTTTCAAGTCGAACAGTTCCAAGCACTTGCTGAAGGTGAAAACCCGCGTGCAGAACTGATTCAATCAGCCGAACGGCATTTGATGGATTATCCGGGTCGCTTAGCTTTAGTGGGAAATGCTGATCGTTTCGACGCCGGGGTTGGTGAGCGGTATTATGTGACGTTCAACAATATCAAAGGAACCAATACCAATAAGTTGGTCGAGCAAGATTGGTACGATCTTCGGGGGCATTATGGCACTCCATTTGCTCTTTATGTCACCTTAGGACATTTGGCATTTTTGTTACTCGCGGTGAAACTCTTTTTACGTAAACCGAGCGTATTCAATATGACCCTTGCTTTCAGTTTATTTATGTTTATGGGGCACGGAATGCTTGCAGGTCACGCCTTTTTCAGTGGACAAGCTGGCGGACTCGCTGGAATTGTTTACGGAATATTATTAATAAGAATGCGTCGGGTTAGCTGACAGTTTTAACCGTATCCG
>PYVG01000093.1 GCA_003030745.1 Pseudidiomarina aestuarii
AAAAATAGCCTTACTCAACATACCTGCAGGTCTGTCGTGGATAGCATGGGGTGCGCTGTGCGTATGGGCAGTCACCGGCAAGCTTGGCGACAAGCTCGCCGCAAAAGCTCGGCTGAAGCCTGTTGGTTGAGCTAGATTTCGGATTACGAAAGCAGTTTAGCAAGCCAGCCGTTGAGCATATTTGCGCATACCTTCGAAAATAGGTTCGGCAATGAAGGCTGGGAAGGCAGAGGGTAATTGGTTGGCAACCGTTTGGATGACTGCATCCGTGCGTGTTGCCATCTCATCCAATATCTCGTTCATGGTGTCTGTGCTAAAACCGACTTCTTTAGCGGTAGCGAGAAAGTGCTCTCTTCGAATCTTGCGGCATTCGTATTTTCTTCCCCGACGACCTTTGAGTGACATGGCTAGTTTGAGATTTTTCTCATGTAATCCCTTTTTACTGACAGCGGGAAAAGCTGACAAGATGTCGTACAGCGGTGTCAGACGATACTGATTCTCTCGCTCAAGAAAAATGGAGAAGTTCTTAGCATGACCATCCGTTGCACCTAATAACCAGAATAATACTTGTGTGCGCATAAACAGGTTACGGTCATGAGTTGGGTGAACGGATCCGAGCAGCTCTTGCATGATTCGAACGATTGCGGGGCCTCCATCGACTTCATATTTTCCGGCGGGCGAGGTTCCAGTAATCTGACAGAAATCCTCTTGAGGTAACCGTACGATCCAAGTTCCGTCATGCGATAATTGTCGGTCAAAACGTTCGACTGCAAGCGCCTTTTCACCATTTGGTGAGATGATCTCGCATTCTGCGGTAGCAAATCCAAAAGCCTTGGCAATTTTGAGGCACAAGTATTCATTTTCGACGCTATAGGTCATATCGATTATTCGGTCATGCGACCGAATTTCACCGATGGGTAATTTGAGAATGTGTGAAGTAGGCGTTGACTCGTGAGGTAAACACCAACGTCCTTGATGATAAAGGAGAGCTGTCTTTTCTTGCGCACCAGCTAACGAAATACGGAAATCATTTTCATCTTTCAACATGCCAAGTGGCACTTTGGATTGGTATCCCCGCAACAGCTTCGCCATTTGCTTGTCGTTCAATGGAGTTGCTTTGATTTGCTTCACATGTGGTGGTCTGACCCATGAGGAACCAGCTGTATTGCACCTACGCAGTCACGACCAATCTGCGCCAAGATATCAAAGGGTTCCGTCGATTGAGCATTGAATCGAGCAACGATACGCTCCCGAATTTCTCGAGAGTCAGGGATCAGATTATCAAAGAAGTTAAATACTTCGGAGCCGGTGTAGGGCGCTGATCGAAGTGGTAACGACAATGAGATGCCGCGCCGTCCTGGTGATTCGAGCCAAGTGCTATCATAACGGAACG
>PYVG01000094.1 GCA_003030745.1 Pseudidiomarina aestuarii
GGTGACTTGGGACACTTCTTTCGTGACATAAATGCGACTGCCAGGAGCCGCTGGTAGCTCTTCATCCATGGTGTCGGCAAGAAAGCCATTCGCTAGGAGATCATTTTCGGGCGTTGAGTTGTGCGCAATACTGTTATAAACACAGTGGTGATTGGTTGCAACCAAACCTTGTGGTGAGACAAATGACGCGGAGCAACCACCGAGGCTAACAATCGCACCCATCGGAAATTCAGTGAGTTTGGTCAAATCGCTCGGATCAAGTTCAAGTCCCGTAGCTTTTAATTCCGCGGCTATCTCGGGTAATTGTTGAGGCATCCACATGCCTTCATTGGCACTAGCAGTAGCACTGACAATCGCCAGCGCAATAAGCGTTCGTTTCATCATAGTTATTATCTCTGGATGGTTAGTAAATACTCTCTGACTATAGCGATTTGCGGGAGGTGTGAAAAGCAAAAGCATAGGTCCCAAAACATACAGAAACAAAAATGCCGACGCCACATGACTGTGGTGTCGGCATTTGTTTTACGTGGTAACCGTCTAGCGGAAAAACAGACTGCTAAAAGGGTTTAACAGACGACTGATACCCGCAGTAAAATGCATCGGCGCATCAAGAGTTGCCAACGTTAAGCAATCTTCGCCTTGCGTCTGTGGCGTATGCTTGTGGTGCTCGTCTAATAAGATAAAGTCACCGTCGCGATATTCATTGAATTCATCATTAAATACACCGTTAATCACTAACGTTGCTTCACGACCTTTGTGCGTGTGTTCTGGAACCTGAGCACCATCAGCCATATAAATCAGGTTCAACATTTCACCATTGCCAATGTCTACAGGCGCGCGCCAAAGCTTACTAACCATGTGGTGCCATTGACCAATACGATGCTCATTACGAGCTAGCGTCGCTGGCAGCGCGAACCGCTTACCTTCGAGAGAAATGTAATCTCGTGATTGCTCTGCTCGGACTTGGATAGGAGCAGGAGAATTCATAATTGACTCGAGCATCGAGTCAACTACCGTATTCGGCAGCGCGGCATCAGTCACTCGTTCACCGAGCACTTTTAGCGCAATTTGTTCTTCAATGTCAGCAACATGTTGCTGACACTGTGGACACATATCAACGTGCGTACCAATCATCACAAGCATGGCAGGGTTCAATTCACCTGTAGCATACTGCACCAATAATTGTTCGTGAGGATGTGATTTAATCATCAGTCTTAATCAACTCTTTCAGTTTTTGAAGCGCAAGCCGAGTACGAGATTTCACTGTACCCAACGGTATCTCGAGTGCGTCAGCGACTTCTTGCTGGGACTTGCCCTCGATATAAATGAGTTCAACCACCTCTTTTTGGGCGATTGGGAGACTTTCGCAATATACAGCGAGCTGCTGC
>PYVG01000095.1 GCA_003030745.1 Pseudidiomarina aestuarii
CACTGTCACGGAACTCGGACAGTGCGTTACCGATGAGTTCGAGCTTGTTCATGCCAGCGCCCATAAAACTGGACAAGTTGAGGTAGATACCACTGATGCGCTCGTCGCTCGCTGCCTGTTCAATACTGTCAATCACATCGCTCAACAAGACTTCTGGAATGCTTGGGCCTGACCCCAAAGCTTGGTTAAAAAACTCATCGACTGGATCGACGTAGGTTTCTTCTTCAACGATGTAACCATTTAGGTTTAAGACTAATATGCCGTCAGTTGGCACTTCAATGGTTTCTTCACCACTCATGAGGAAGCCCACAAAGACAAAAAGGACGATAAAAAACACAAGGTTTACAATGACTTTTCTGATGCCATTGATAAAACCAAACAACTTGCCAAACACATTACGAATTCCGCTCATGGCCACTATCCTGAGATTTAGATTTGTACACGTTGCGAGCATACTTTAGAACAAACCGATAGACTAGAGCGACAGTGTAACAGAGCGTGATCTTTGTTAAGCTAGACGCAGTCATTTATTTATTCTTTTGAGGTTTTCATGCAAGCACTTGAATTGCTGCTCACCCGTTCATCCATGCCGCGACTTATTGAACCAGGCCCATCTAAACAACAGCTCGACTTGTTATTGCAAGCGGCTTCGAGAGCTCCGGATCATGTCGCATTAACACCGTATCAGTTTGCAATATTTGCAGGCTCAGCGCGACAGCAATTGGGCGAAATTTTTAGACAAGCCGCTGAACGCCGTAATAAATCAGACGAAGAGCAGTTGGCAGCAAGTCAGTTGCCGTTGCGCGCCCCGACAATCATTGTGGTCAGCATGGCATATCAGCCGCACGACAAAGTACCGCGCGATGAACAGTTTGCCAGCGCAGCCTGTGCCACCTTGCTGCTACAACAAGCGGCCTTTGCGCAGAATCTAGGCGCCGTTTGGCGAACTGGCTGGTTCGCCGAAGACAACTGGGTCAAAGAACAACTGGGATGCGCTGAGCAGGATGCGATAGTCGGTTTCTTGTATGTGGGAACACCGGCGGTGCCGACGCCCATCAAGCCGATGAAAGACATCGCTAGCAATATTAGGTACTGGTAAACAGTGAATAGTGAACAGGGAATAGACAAGACAAAAGTGTTACTAGCTATTGGATATTAGTTACTAGAAAACCGCAGATCCGTGTTTTCTAGTAACTGTTACCTGTTCACTATTTACTTTTACTGCCGCTAAAAGTCAGCGGATTTGGGTGCGCGTGGGAATGGAATGACGTCGCGGATGTTGGTCATACCGGTTACGTAGCTCACCAAACGCTCAAAACCTAGGCCGCAGCCAGCATGAGGAACGGTG
>PYVG01000096.1 GCA_003030745.1 Pseudidiomarina aestuarii
TGCTTTCGCTTCTGTTTTGGTTTCAGCTTTTGCTTCAGTCGCTGCTTCAACAGCTTCAGCAGCTTTTGGTGTCGTCGCTTTGTCATCAGCGTTGGTTTGCCGATTACGATTGCGATTCCGTCCGCCCCGACGCGAATTGCCACGCTCGTTACGCTCGTCTTTCGAGGTATCTTTGTTGGTATCCGCTGCTGGAGTTGCCGCTGAAGTGCTCTCATCATCGCGATTGGTGCGTTGACGATTGTTGTTACGGCGACGATTATTTCCGCGACCATTCCCGCGACGCTGGTTCGGTCGACGATTGTTCGACTCTTGCTCGCGTTGCTGCTGCTTTTTCTTGGTTTCTTCTTCAGAGTCACCAAATAACCCTGCTAACCAACTGCCTAAACGGCTGAACAGCGAAGGCGTAGTCACCGTCGGTGCTGCAACCGGTGCCGCAGGGGTTGGTGCTGGTGCAGGTGGGGCCTGCAAACCTTTCAATGCTGGTTCTTCAAAACTTGGCTTGTCTTTATTCAACACAATTTCAGTACGTGCTTCTTCAGCATTCTCGATGAGCGTAAAGCTGTTCGCTTCATCCGCTTCATCTTGGCGTAAACGACGTACGTCGAAATGTGGTGTTTCAAGGTGCGGATTTGGAATAACGAGTACCGATACCTTGTGGCGTTTTTCAATATCGAAAATAGATTGACGCTTTTCATTCAATAAGTACGTAGCAACCGTGACCGGTACCTGTGCTTGAATTTGAATGGTGTTGTCTTTCAGTGCTTCTTCTTCGATTAGACGCAGAATAGACAGCGCTAATGACTCGGCAGAACGAATCGTACCGTGACCGCTACAACGTGGGCACACGTGATTCGACGCTTCACCTAAAGATGGGCGTAAGCGTTGACGTGACATTTCTAACAAACCGAAACGTGAGATACGCGTTACTTGAACACGAGCGCGGTCGTGTTTCAGACTATCGCGGAGTCGGTTTTCAACTTCACGCTGATGGCGAACGGGTGTCATATCAATGAAGTCGATGACGACCAAACCGCCGACGTCACGTAAGCGCAACTGGCGAGCAATCTCTTCTGCCGCTTCCATGTTGGTTTGTAGCGCGGTTTCTTCAATATCGCCGCCTTTGGTGGCGCGGGCTGAGTTGATATCGATAGAAGTCAATGCTTCCGTTGGATCGATCACAATAGAGCCACCAGAAGGTAATCGCACTTCACGTTGGAACGCG
>PYVG01000097.1 GCA_003030745.1 Pseudidiomarina aestuarii
GTTATTGGGTATGTTTCCATTCGGCTTGCCCAGTCACCTGAAAATCCAACTCCGGCCCAAGTTACAATAGGTTGCACCGCAGCAGCGTTCGATACTGAGACATTAAATATTACTGCAAGGCCCAATATGAATCGGATTATTGTTGTTATTTCCATAACGAGTTTGTAAAGTCCATGTAAACAATGTTCAGCATAGACTAAGGATTATTGATGGACAACTTTAAAATTATAGATCTCTTAGTGTATTTGTTATTGCTGACCTCTTTGGCAAGTTGTTCTTCTTCTCAAGACCTTTTGGATTCTGATATTCAGGTACTTACAGCAAGCGATACACTAATTCGTTTTAGTTATGAGCTTGATAGTGACCGAGAATCGTCAATAGCGAATTATGCATCGAAATATTGCTCTCAATTAAATGTAGATGCGGTTAGAGGAGCTAGAACGTGTGATGGGGTGGACTGTGAGATAACGTATTTTTGTGAGACTGATAAGAACTAGAATATTATCAATGTCATCGTTTTACTTTTAGTGCTCCGTAAAAGATTATTCATGGAATTTATTTTTCGATTACAGATTAAGTGTTTTTAAGCTGATATCTGGAATGTGCTTTCATCGAAAAATGAAAGATTGGTAAGGCCTGATTTTTAGTAGGGTGACAATTTCCTTAACTCCTCGATAGACTTTTGGGTTTGAAAGTTTAGAAAAATTAGTACCATTAGTACTGACATAATTGAAAATATAAACTAATCTGTAGTTTGAAATCATCAACAGGTTAGTACTATGAGTTCGGATATATCATCAAAATTAAACCGGTTGCTGAGCTTTCAACCACTGGGCGTCGTGCTCTGTTCATCTTGGCTTGTTGAAAATGGCTACAGCCTGGACTTGCAGCAACGCTATAAAAAAAGCCAGTGGTTTGAGAGCATCGGAGCGGGTGCTTTAATACGCTATGGCGACCGCGTGGATTACCTCGGTGGGGTGTATGCGATGCAAGCCCAGCTCGGCTTATCGCTACATCCTGGCGGAAAAACTGCCCTAGGATTGCAAGGGAAGGCGCATTATTTAGAGCTCTCCCCAAAGCATGTGCAGCTATTTGGCACTCATGGCGAGCATGTGCCTCTGTGGTTTAAAAAACAAGACTGGAGCGTTAACGTCAAGTGCACTCTTTCTAGCTTTCTGCCGGCGGAAATCGGTTTAACCGAAATACCGCATAAA
>PYVG01000098.1 GCA_003030745.1 Pseudidiomarina aestuarii
CCGGCTCAACAATGTGAATACGGCCTTGATTGATGGTATCGACAGCTTTGGGATTTACATCCACACCTACTACTTGCACACCTTGGCGGGCAAATACCGCAGCTGTGGGTAGGCCAATGTAGCCTAATCCAATTACAGAAACCTTCGAGAAAGAATTCATAAACGCTTATAACTCCTGCAACAGCGTCGCGATGATACGTGCACACGCCTTACCATCACCATAGGGGTTGTGCGCATGGCTCATGGTGTCGTAGTAGGTTTGATCGTCGAGTAAGCGTCCCACTTCAGCCACAATCAGGGCTGTATCGGTTCCGACGAGTTTCACCGTGCCGGCCGTCACCGCCTCCGGGCGTTCAGTCGTATCACGCATAACCAGCACGGGTTTGCCCAGTGACGGAGCTTCTTCTTGAATGCCACCACTATCGGTCAATATTACCGTTGCTTGGTTCATCAAATAGACAAAAGGCTCATAATCCTGAGGTTCGAGCAAATGCACATTCGGGCAATTTTTGAGGAGCCTCTGTACAGGCTCTTGCACGTTCGGATTTAAATGAACCGGATACACAATCTGCAAACACAAGCCGCGCAATCCGAAATCGCGCAAGTAGAAGTCGCCTTATATGGGCTGCTACAAGAACAATACAAACAAATGATGTTAGTTGCGGTCAATGAAGATCATGTATTTGAAACCATAGATCCGCCTTACACACCGCATCAAACTGCGGGACTTTCTTTAACCGTATGGATCGTTCTCATGGCGATTCTCGGCCTCTTTATTATGGCTGCGCTAACCATCGTACTCAGCTATCGGGTAGCTCGTGACTGACAATCCAAGTGCCCCGTTATCGCCGCTAAGCTACTTGAGTTGGGTGCGTCGGCATTGGCTGCTCACAGGCTTATTTTTAATGGTCGGAACTGCAGTTGCTGGTTGGTATACCTTGCAACTGCCCGGGCTGTTCCAATCGACAGTCTACGTTAAATTTCAGCGGGAAGCGGCGGATGCCGGGATGTTTGATCAGCTGACTTCACTGGCATTAACTGCGACGCCAGATCAACAATTGTTGCAGATCGATCCGGTCAAACATGATTTAGCACTTGCAGAGTTCGCTGACGGTCATGAGTTTAATCAAAAGCTCGTTGCCCATATTCAACAAAACTACCCCGCTTTACTAGACCGGTATGCAACCGAAATTCGACGTTATTCAGATAACCCGGAAACCGCTCTCGATTACTTCGTGCGTTATCACTTTCGCGTATACCGATTGAAACATGATGGCTTTTTTATTTT
>PYVG01000099.1 GCA_003030745.1 Pseudidiomarina aestuarii
CGTTAATCGCTATTTTTGTTGGATATACAACAACTATTAACATTTTTTTAAATCAAATCAAGTTTAATCGAATTTATAACAAAAAAAGCCGACTTCTCAGCCGGCTTTTAATATAGTCTTATTGCGCATGAATTAATTCAGCGACGGTGAGAACTTACTTAGAATAGCTCCAAGAGCTGTTGTACCAGCATTGCCACGATCACCGGCAGTGTAAATCACGTTACACTTAGAAACGCCTTGACCGCAGACTTGACCACGAATGTTTGTACCGGTCGAGTCTCCGTCGTAGAGATTGACACCACTTAAAACATCGACCAGTTCGCTTACGTATTCCTCTGTGGTGATACGGGCTCCAGATACCTCGATAACTTCAACGTTATCTTCGTAACCTGATTTCGCATACAGATCGACTTCGATCATGGCTTCAGTATTTTGACTCGTCTCAAGGTCTTCCATGACTGCGTCATAGCGCAGGCTACTCTCGCGATAGTTCCAACGCTTCAATTCAGCAAACAATTTTGCAGCTCCGACCAAATCTTCTGGCGTGCCAACGCCACCGGCTTTTAATTGTGCCAGTAGATATTTTGCTGGTAAATCATGGCGTTGTGCTGCGCGCTCTAGCATCTCAACCGCTTTGCTATTGTCGCCACCATCAAAATTGAGTTCGCGGACGGCAAGTTCATATAACGCTTGTGGCGAACCTCTCCGCGCTGCGCGCTTTAATGCGAACTCAGCCTCAACTCGGTCCTCTTCAAAACCACCTGCTCCTTGACGTAACCATTGGGAATAGATGTACCAAGCGCGCGAGTCCTTTTGTTGCAAAGCACGCTTCAGAAATTGTCGAGCGCGATCAGGATTGGCCGGCAAACCATCGCCGGTTGCGTACGCAACAGCCGCAATAACTTGTGCATCGCTACTTCCATTCAGCGCGAATGCCACCAATTCTTGCATATCTTGACTGCAGGTCGCTGAAGTACAATCCGACTCGACCACCTCAAAGGTTGGGATCTCACCTTCGTCCAAGAGCTCTGGAGACGTTTTTACGGTTAAGTATTGCGGGCCCCAATAACTCGACTGGAACTGTCCCGTTGGTGCGGTTATTTGACCAGGATTCACGGTTTCTTGAGCGAACGAAAGCGGGCTTGCCGCGAGACTTAATAAACCACCGATGAATATAGGCTTAAGGGAAAATGTACGCATAACAAACTCCAGTAATTTACAGTTGTGTAAATTACTATTAGTTAGTTTGTTAAAAAGATCAACAA
>PYVG01000009.1 GCA_003030745.1 Pseudidiomarina aestuarii
GCATGGAAATTTTAATCATTGTTCTCATTGCACTGCTGCTGCTTCTTGCCATCGGCGATATTCGTCGCGCGTTGATCACGAGACCCGTGTTTGCCTTCTTTCAGCGCGTGTTGCCCCCGTTGTCGCCGACAGAACGTGAAGCGATGCAAGCTGGCGATACCTGGTGGGATGCGGAGCTATTTCAAGGTCGTCCCAACTGGCAGGCATTTTTGCAGACCAATGCACCACATTTCACGCCTGAAGAACAAGATTTCATCGATAATCAGTTAGAAACACTGCTTGCCATGCTCGATGATTTTGAGATTGTGCAGGAAGATTGTGATTTACCGGAAGCGGTGTGGGCTTACCTGCGTAAAGAAAAGTTCTTTGCGATGATTATCGGACGCGAGTTTGGCGGTTTGGATTTCTCTCCAGCGGCTAATTCGCATATCGTGTCGCGCATCGCAACGCGCTCTATTAGTGCTGCGGTGACTGTTATGGTGCCAAACTCATTGGGGCCCGGAGAGCTACTGACGCACTATGGTACGACTGAACAAAAAGACTATTGGCTGCCACGACTGGCATCCGGTGAAGATATTCCTTGTTTTGCATTAACGGGTCCTGAAGCTGGATCAGACGCCGGCTCGATTCCAGATACCGGTATCATTTGCCGTGGCGAACATGATGGCAAAGAGGTAGTAGGTATTCGACTGAATTGGGACAAGCGATATATCACACTCGCGCCCGTCGCTACCGTATTAGGGCTAGCGTTTAAACTCTATGATCCAGATGGACTGCTTGGCGATAACAAAGAGCTTGGTATTACCTGCGCGTTGATTCCCACTAATCATCCGGGCGTTGAGACTGGAGCGCGGCATTTACCGCTGAATCAAGCATTTATGAACGGGACTACCTACGGCAAAGATGTCTTTGTGCCGCTTGATTGGATTATTGGCGGGCCCGATTATGCCGGTAAAGGCTGGCAAATGTTGATGGAGTGTCTATCGGCTGGCCGCGGTATTTCGTTGCCGGCGTTAGCTGCAGCAACTGGGCATCTGACCGAGCGCATGACGGGTGCTTATGCCTATGTGCGCCGGCAGTTCGGTTTGCCTATCGGGAAGTTCGAAGGCGTCCAAGCGGCGATGGGTAAAATTGGTGGGACCAATTATATCTTGGAGTCGATGCGACGTTTGACGGTTACCGCTTTGATGGCGGGTAAAAGTCCATCGGTGATCACCGCAATGACGAAGTATCACATGACCGAAATGGGGCGGCAGGTGATGGATGCAGCCATGGATATCCATGCGGGCAAAGGCATTCAGTTGGGCCCAAAGAATTATCTCGGTCACGGTTTTATGGCCACGCCGGTGTCGATTACCGTTGAGGGTGCGAATATTCTCACACGTAGCTTGATGATTTTTGGACAGGGAGCAACGCGCTGCCATCCGTATGTGCTTGCTGAAATGGAAGCGGCATCGAATCCGAATCAAGATCAGGGCTTACTCGATTTTGACGCTTTATTGTTTCGGCATATTCGCTTTGGTTTGGCCAACGCTGGTGGGTCGTTCCTAATGGGTGTGACTGCTGCGCATTGGGTGAAATCGCCAGTAAGCGGTTGGACTGGCCGCTACTATCAACAACTCACGCGAATGAGCCGAGCGCTGGCATTGACGGCCGATGTTGCCATGCTGTCGCTGGGTGGTGATTTAAAACGTAAAGAGATGCTCTCAGCGCGGCTTGGTGATGTGTTGAGTCATTTGTATATGGCGTCAGCAGTGCTGAAGCGGTACGAAGATGAAGGGCGTCAGGCTGGCGATCATGACTATGTGAAATGGGCATTGACGCATCATCTGTATGAAATAGGTCGTGCATTTAACGAGTTCTTCGCAAATTTCCCCAATCGCTGGTTGGCATGGACACTTCGGCTATTGATTTTCCCATTCGGGAACCACTATAAACGCCCAGTAGATCAGTTGTATCAAGCAATCGCAGAGAGCATGATGGAACCCAGTGTGACGCGTGAGCGGCATACTTTTCTGTGTTATTGGAAAGATGACCCAAATGATGTGACTGGACATATGGAACTTGCATTTCGAGCAATGAAGACCAATCGTGAGCTCTATAAAAAGCTCAGTAAAGCGGAAAAGCGTGGCGATATTCCGCCGGATTTGAATGGCGAGGCTTTGGTAGCCGCCGCGCTGGAAGCTAAGATTGTTGACGCCGCCGAAGCTGAATCATTACAAGCCTGTGAGGCCTTGCGGATCACGGCTGTAGCAGTTGATCAGTTTGCTCCGGAAACGCTTCGTAGAAAGCCAAAAGAGGCTCGTTAAGACCGTTAGAAAAAGATAGGGCGCTGGTTCAACAGCGCCCTATGCGGATTACACACCAATTGGCTTGTAACGAGTACGATGGGGCTCCATAGCTTGCTCGCCATGAGTTTTCTTCATGTACTCTTCGTAATCAGTGTAGTTCCCTTCATAGAAGTTGATCTGACCTTCGTCACGATAATCGAGGATGTGTGTCGCCACCCGATCGAGGAACCAACGGTCGTGCGAGATCACCATCGCTGAACCTGGAAACTCCAATAACGCTTCTTCTAACGCACGGAGGGTTTCAACATCCAAGTCATTGGTTGGCTCATCGAGCAGCAACAGGTTACCACCGGCCTTTAACAGTTTGGCCAAATGAACGCGGTTGCGCTCACCGCCAGATAACTCACCGATAATTTTCTGTTGGTCATTGCCGCGGAAATTAAAGCGGCCCGCATACGCACGGCTGTTAATCTCGAAATTGCCAATGCGAATAATGTCTTGGCCATCGGAAATTTCTTGCCACACGTTATTCTTCGCATCCATGTTGTCACGGAATTGGTCGACACTGGCTAATTGCACGGTATCACCAAGCTCCACAGTCCCTGAATCAGGTTGTTCCTGACCGGTAATCATGCGGAACAACGTCGATTTACCGGCACCATTCGGGCCGATAATACCGACAATGGCACCTTTTGGAACGCTGAAACTGAGGTCATCGATGAGTACCCGACCGTCGTATGCTTTCTTGAGGTGATTCACTTCAAGTACTTTATCGCCTAACCGCGGCCCCGGTGGGATAAAGAGCTCGTTGGTCTCGTTACGTTTTTGATAATCGCCACTTTGTAGCTCTTCAAATCGAGCCATCCGCGCCTTACTCTTCGCCTGACGGCCTTTCGGATTCGTGCGAACCCACTCGAGTTCCTGTTTAATACTGCGTTGACGAGCTCGCTCACCTTTCTCTTCTTGCTCAAGGCGCTTCTCTTTTTGCTCTAACCATGACGAATAGTTGCCTTCCCACGGAATACCGTAGCCACGGTCGAGTTCAAGAATCCAGCCGGCAACATTATCGAGGAAGTACCGGTCGTGGGTAATGGCAACGACGGTACCCTCATAGTCGTGCAGGAAGCGTTCAAGCCAAGCAACCGACTCCGCATCTAAGTGGTTGGTCGGTTCATCGAGCAATAACATATCGGGCTTGCTCAGCAACAGTCGACAAATCGCCACACGCCGACGTTCACCACCCGACAGTACTTTGATTTTGGTATCCCAGGGCGGTAAGCGCAATGAATCGGCCGCACGTTCGAGCATGTTCTCGATGTTATGTCCGTCTTTCGCCTGAATGATGGCTTCGAGTTGGCCTTGCTTCTTAGCTAAGGCGTCGAAATCTGCGTCTTCTTCCGCATACGCAGCATAAACTTGATCGAGTTCCGCTAGCGCGTTCTTGACTTCAGAAACGGCTTCTTCAACAGTCTCGCGTACCGTTTTCGATTCGTCGAGCTTTGGTTCTTGCGGAAGGTAGCCAATCTGGATACCCGCAAGTGGGCGTGCTTCGCCGTCAATCTCGGTGTCGATACCGGCCATGATGCGCAGCAATGTGGATTTACCAGCACCATTTAAACCAAGTACACCAATTTTTGCACCAGGGAAAAAAGATAAAGAAATATCTTTCAGAATAGTCTTTTTGGGTGGGACGACTTTACTCACCCGCGACATGGAGTAGATGTATTGTGCCATAACGACAAGGAATCCTTTATGCAGCAAATTGAATGGCGCTATTTTAACCCTGAAGTTGGCGCTAACCCAAGTATATTGGTAAACTAGCGACCAGTTTCTTAAATGAATTGTGCCAACGCTACTGAGCCTGCGTTACGGCACCCGCCTCAAGATGTCAGGAGCCCCGATGTTAAAGCATGAAATGACCATTGCCGATTATGATGCCGATCTTTGGCAAGCCATGCAAAACGAAGTTCAGCGCCAAGAAGAGCACATTGAACTCATTGCGTCTGAAAACTATACCAGCCCACGTGTACTTGAGGCACAAGGTTCGCAGTTAACTAACAAATACGCAGAAGGTTATCCGCACAAGCGCTACTACGGCGGTTGTGAGTACGTTGATGTGGTCGAAGACCTCGCGATTGAGCGGGCGAAACAGTTGTTTGGCGCTAAATATGCCAACGTGCAGCCGCATGCCGGTTCACAAGCCAATTCCGCTGTGTTTTTAGCTCTGCTAGAGGCGGGTGATACTGTCTTAGGAATGAGTCTGGCCCATGGTGGTCACTTGACGCATGGTTCAGGTGTAAATTTTTCCGGCAAATTGTATAAAGCAGTGCAATACGGTTTAGATGAAAGCACTGGCGAAATTGATTACGCTGAAGTGCGTAAACTAGCATTAGAGCATAAACCAAAGCTGATTGTGGCTGGATTTTCTGCCTACTCAGGTGTGGTGGACTGGCAACGTTTCCGTGATATCGCGGATGAAGTGGGAGCCTACTTCTTAGTTGATATGGCGCATGTTGCGGGCTTAGTCGCTGCCGGTCTATATCCGAATCCAGTTCCTATTGCAGATGTCGTCACCACGACCACGCACAAGACCTTAGCGGGTCCACGTAGTGGCTTGATCTTATCGGGCAAAGACGATGAAGCACTGCACAAAAAGCTCAACAGCGGTGTGTTCCCTGGCAGTCAAGGTGGCCCACTGTGTCACGTGATTGCTGCGAAAGCGGTGGCTTTCAAAGAAGCAATGGAACCGGCATTCAAAGCCTATCAACAGCAAGTGCTCGATAACGCCAATGCGATGGTTCGTGTCATGCAAGAACGCGGCTACAAGATTGTCTCTGGTGGCACCCAGAACCATTTATTCTTGGTCGATTTAATTGATAAAGATATTACCGGTAAAGATGCGGATGCCGCTTTAGGCAATGCTTACATCACCGTGAATAAGAACTCGGTTCCAAATGATCCGCGGTCACCGTTTGTTACATCGGGTTTGCGTTTAGGAACACCAGCCATCACTCGGCGTGGATTTAAAGTTGCGGAAGCAGAGCAAGTCGCGAATTGGATTTGTGACGTGTTGGACGATATCGGCAACGATGCAGTGATTGAACGCGTTCGCGGCGAAGTCAAAGCGTTGTGTAAACAATTTCCGGTATACGGTTAACAGTCAGCGTTAAAGAACGAGAAACTCTATGCATTGTCCGTTTTGTGGCACGTTAGATACTAAAGTCATCGACTCGCGATTGGTTGCTGAGGGCGCGTCTGTGCGTCGTCGCCGAGAATGCACCGATTGCAAAGAGCGGTTTACGACCTTCGAAACCGCTGAGTTGATTATGCCGCGCGTCATTAAAACGGATGGCACCCGTGAGCCGTTCAACGAAGATAAATTGCGAAATGGTCTGTTACGAGCGCTGGAGAAACGTCCGGTGAGCTTAGAAATGATGGAGCAGGCCATTAATAATGTGAAATCTTCGTTGCGGGCCACTGGTGAGCGAGAAGTGACTAGTCAAGCGATTGGTGCGCTGGTTATGGAAAACCTCAAGGCCATCGATAAAGTGGCTTATATTCGGTTCGCATCGGTTTATCGTGCATTCGATGATATTCGTGAATTCGGCGAAGAGATTGCACGGCTAAACGACTAATTGATTCACGGGGCGCATTCATGACACATCAGCAGTACATGCAGATGGCTCTCGATTTAGCCGCTCGTGGTCTCTACTCAACTGCTCCCAACCCACAAGTCGGCTGCGTTATTGTTGCCGACGGTCAAGTTGTTGGCCAAGGTTGGCACGAACGCCCTGGCGAGCCCCACGCCGAAGTCTACGCACTGCGTGAAGCAGGTGCTTTGGCACGCGGCGCTACTGCTTATGTGACACTTGAACCGTGCAGCCATTTTGGTCGTACTCCTCCCTGTGCTGACGCATTGATTGATGCCGCAATCGGTCATGTGGTGATTGCGCAATTGGATCCAAATCCATTGGTTGCCGGGCGCGGTGTCGAAAAGTTAAAGGCAGCGGGCATATCTGTGGAAGTGGGCGTCTTAGAATCTGCTGCGCGAACTTTGAATTGCGGCTTTCGGAGTCGAATGGAGCGCGGTCGTCCTTGGTTGCGCTGCAAGCTAGCAGCTACTTTAGATGGTCGCACCGCCTTGGCTAATGGTGCCAGTCAATGGATCACGGGTAGCGCTGCACGGGCTGATGTACATGATTTTCGCGCTCGCAGCGGTGCTATTTTGAGTACAGCGCGAACGGTGTTGCGTGACAATGCACGGTTAACCGCACGCTCAGATCGATGCGAACAGCAACCGTTACGCGTCATTATTGACAGCCAAGGACTATTGGAGCCAACTGCCAGCCTCTTTCAAGAGCCGTCACCAATTTTGCTGGTACATTTAGCCACAACCGCAGAACGTGCGATGCATTGGCCCCAGCATGTTGAAGTATGGACAGCGCCGAGCAAAGCCAAACGGGTGGATCTACAGGCATTGTTGTTAGAACTGGGTCGTCGCCAAATCAATGAGGTGTGGACCGAGTGTGGCGCCGAGCTGGCTGGAAGTCTCTTACAAGAAAACCTCATTGATGAGTGGGTGATCTATGTTGCGCCTAAGTTTTTCGGTGCAACAGGTCGCGGACTGGTAGACATAGCCACTTTTAGCGATATTGCCGACGCCCCTCAATGTACTTTCACGGATGTTCGCCAAATTGGTGCTGACATCCGCATTATAGCGAAGCCAGATGCTGGCCTAGGAGAATGAACATCGTGACAACGCTGAATAGCGCTGCTGAGATTATCGAGGATATCCGGCAAGGTAAAATGGTCATTCTGATGGATGACGAAGATCGCGAAAATGAAGGCGATTTGATTATGGCGGCGGAGTGTGTGACACCCGCAGCGATTAATTTCATGGCACGGTTTGGGCGCGGATTAATCTGCTTAACCTTAACTGAGCAACGTTGCACACAGCTGCGTTTACCACTCATGGTCGATCAAAACCACTCGCCCTATGCCACCAACTTTACTGTTTCCATTGAAGCAGCTGAAGGGGTGACGACTGGTATTTCAGCGGCCGATCGTGCTCGCACTGTTCAAGCTGCAGTCGCTAAAGATGCGAAGCCAACTGATTTAGTCATGCCAGGGCATATCTTTCCATTGAAAGCGAAAGCCGGTGGTGTGTTAAACCGAGCGGGGCATACGGAAGCCGGTTGTGATCTGGCGCGATTAGCAGGTTTTGAACCGGCGGCGGTGATTGTTGAAATCTTGAATGAAGACGGCACCATGGCGCGCCGACCCGATCTAGAAAAATTTGCTGCGGAACATGACTTAAAAATCGGTACCATTGCTGATTTGATTGAGTATCGTTCGCTAAAAGAAAAAACGATTGAACGCAAAGCGCATTGTAAATTGCCTACAGCGCATGGTGAATTTGAACTGATCACTTACCAAGACACGATCGATAACCAAGTTCATTATGCGCTAGTCAACGGTGAGATTTCAGCGGCAGAACCGGTCAATGTGCGGGTGCATTTGCAAGACACCTTCAACGACCTGTTTGCTACCGAGCGCGCTGCCAAGCGCAGCTGGCCGTTGGGTCACGCTATGCAGTACATCGGTGAGCATGGTGGTGTATTGGTCGTGATTGGTCGTCAACAAAGCTCTGCGGATATCTTGGACCAAGTGCAAAGTTTCGCTGCTGAAGATCGCGGTGAAAAGCGCGTATCTGCGGCTGCCTCGAACGCATCGCGAAATGTCGGTATTGGCTCGCAAATTTTGGCTGATTTAGGCATTCATCAGATGCATCTAATGAGCTCGCCGAAGCGCTATTCAGCTTTGTCTGGCTTTGGTCTCGAAGTCGTTGACTTCATTGAAGACGAGAGTTAGAGGCGAGAGTTAGAAGCGACTTTCGACCGCTTTGACATGCTCCCACAGCCAGCGATGGGTGGGAGCAGACAACCCTAGTTGTTCGCATTGCTGAACCACAAAACCATTCAGATAATCAATTTCAGTACGACGTTGACGGATGATGTCACTTAGCATCGATGAGCGATTCTGTGCGGTTGCCTGAATGACTTTCTGCGCATCTGCGACTAGCTCAGATGCCATCCACTGCATCCCCAATTGATTTGCGAGCGCAACGAACTCATTGGCTAACTGTTGTTGAGGCTCAGCAATAGGATGAGTCAGCAGGTCACCATTCTTGCAGTGATACAGCACTGTCAGCGGATTGATTAAGCAATTGATCGCCAGCTTGTGCCAACGTTTGTTCTGAATATTGGGTAGCCAGTGAAACGACGGCAAACTTCGATTTAGCGCAGCCAGCATCGCCGCGGGAAATGCAGTGCCGTGTTGCTGAGCTCCGAGCCAACTCTCGCCTTGACCAGCATGATTGAGCAGCGTGCCATCCCGAAAAGCTCCGTGGGTGGTGACCCAATGAAAGCTATTTGCGGGTAACAAAGATTCCTCGGCTAAGAGCATGCCGTTATAGCTCAGAATCAGCGGGATTTGACGATACCAAGCGTGTTCTCGAGCCTGTTCTAACCAGGTATCAATGTCATAGGCTTTGAGTGCTGCAATCACCACATCAGGCGTTTGAGCAGGGTCGAATGCATTGAGCTCAATGGTGCTTTCTTGATTCAGAATAAAGGCTTGTGGGGGGGTTCCAGAGCGGGTAGCGACCATGACATATTGATGCTGTTGCTGCAATTTTGCCGCAATCAACCCACTCAATGCTCCCTCACCATACACCAACCAACGCATGCCTAATCAGCCTCTTGGTGACGATGATAATTGGCTTCGAGTTCACTTAAGCGTTCTCGCAACGCCAACAAAATCAGCAATCCGGGTATCACCATGACACTGGTGAGAATGAAGAACAAACTCCAGTTCCCATCCAGCCAATCGACCACAAAACCGCTATAGGAGGAGAGTAAGGTTCGACCGAGATTACCGAGCGAAGCCAGCAATGCGTATTGCGATGCGGTAAACGTGCGATTACAGAGCAAGCTTATGAAGGCTACAAAGGCTACGGTTGACCAGGCGCTAGTAAAACCATCTATCAGTACCGCGGCGAGGAGCAGGTCGGTATCGGCGCCGACTAGAGCAATCCACGCAAAGAGGAGGTTGCTGGCCGCCATAGCTGCACCACCAATGAGCAGACCGCGAACAATACCGATACGAATATTGACAATACTTCCCAGAACCGCAAAAACAATGGTGACCCACCAAGTAATAACTTTGGAGTAGGTCGCAATCTGGTCATTGGTGAAGCCAATTTCTTTATAGAAGACAATCGACATCCGCCCCAAAAAGGCTTCACCGAGCTTGAAGACAAAGACAAAAGTCAGCAGCGCTGTGGCAAGTTGCCAGCCATTGCGCGTGAAAAACTCGACCACGGGTGCGACAAAGGTTTGTTGCACCCACGCCCACCAGCGAAAACCTTGCACGCGAACTGGTGCAATGGCGTGGTAGCGTTTGCTTTCAGCAAACATAATGACGAATAGCAGTTGAACCGCAAGTACACCCAGTAGAACCCAGTAGGCGTCTTGCCACGAGTAGGTGACGCCATCGACTAAGTAGAATGGAATCGCACCCAGACCGCTATAACCGGTCCACCAGCCAGCGGTGGCCATGGCTGCTCCTGCTGACTGCAGGCGCGATTCATTGGCTGCGAAACTTTCGATTCGAAAGGCGTCTATCGCGACATCTTGTGTCGCTGAAAAAAAACTAATCGCAACAGCAGCAACCGCTATCCAATATAAGTTACTTTGCACATCGAGCGTGCTCATAAAGAAAGTTGCAAAGGCGAGACCGCTTAAACACAAAACGATCCAACTACGGCGGGCGCCAAGCCATCGATGTAACAATGGCAACTGGAAGCGATCGACAAGGGGAGACCAGAGTGCATTGATGCTATAGGCGACAAAAACGACACCGAAGAGACCAATCGACCCCCGCGATAGTCCTTCCTCCTGCAACCATGCCGACAACATTGAGCCAATTAGGACCCACGGGAAACCACTGATAATCCCGAAGCCAAAAATTTGCCAGACGCGCGCCTCGCGATAGACCGCGAGGTCTCGATACCAAGGTTGTGCAGCGTTGGTCTGCGAATCGGTCATGGTTGTGGAACAACTTCAATACGAATGAGCACCGGAGGATCTTTGGGTACATCTCGCCATAGCGTTTTTTCATCGAAGGGCACTGATTCGAGTGCCGCAAGCTTTTCCAGCGTTTCTTCGCCACTCACGATCCAGCCAAAAACCGTATAGCCCCAACCTTTGCTCGATGGATCGAGGGAGGTGTTGTCGTTGAGGTTGAAGAAAAATTGCCGCGTTGCGGTATGCGGGTCACTTTCACGTGCCATCGCAATAGTGCCATAAACGTTCTTCAAGCCGTTGCCCGATTCGTTTGGAATTTTTTTAAAGACTGTTTTGGCTTCAAAGTTTTCGTCATAACCACCACCTTGCACCACGAAACCGGGCACTAAACGATGAAATATCGTGTTGTTGTAGCTACCCGCTTTGACGTAATCGAGAAAGTTTTCTGCAGTCAGTGGCGCTTTATAGCGGTCTAGTTCGATTTCGAGATTGCCAAGAGAGGTCACGAAACGCAGACGTGGGAACGGATTATCTGGCTGAATTCCATTCGCTGAGGTAGCGGAGGTCATCAACATAAGTCCGGCTAAAATGACCCCTAGCTTTGCTAAATAGCGCATAAATACTCCCTTCACTAATACCATGTGGACGAACGTAGAATCCTACTTAGACCGCTCGGTACACCACGAATTTACCATTCTGTTCAACCGGTTCTACCAGTCGAAATGTCTTTTGCAAAATCAAATAATACGGAAGATGACGGTTAGCGACTAGCCATAATTCACCGCCGGGTTTCAGCACTCGGCGCGAATCACGAATCATTTGTTTCGCAATATGATCGGTCATAGCGTGTTCTTGATGGAATGGCGGATTACACAACACGCGATCAAAGGAGCTCGTCGCAACATTGCTCAGACAATCATCGAGAAGAACTTGATAGTGGTCTGATGCGCCCAAGTTCTGTTCAATATTCGCTTGGCAGGAGGCAACGGCCAATGTCGATTCGTCAAACCAAGTGATCTGAGCGTCTGGATACCACTTCGCATAAACTAAACCTAAAACACCGTTGCCGCAGCCCAAATCGGCGACTTTCGAAGCGGTTGGGTGCGACGGTAGGTGTTGCTCCATGACTTCAATCATAAAGCGGGCGCCGATATCGAGTTGGTTGCGCGCAAACACCCCAGCATGCTGGGTTAGTGTTAACCCCAGTTCTTCCCAGGTGGTTTGAAAGTCATGTTCGGGCCAGGGTTGGGTTTGGATTCGTGCGGTCAACAACCGATGTTTGCGTTGAATCAGTGAGACCTCAACCGAATCGCAATACTGCGCAAAAAGTTCCCGAACGCCCGGCGTAAATAACTGACTCTTGGCGGCCACTTGCAGTAAAGTTCCCGGCGCTAGATCGCGGCTTAGCTGTGCTAACTGGCGTTCAAGTAAACTCTGAGATTTGGGCAGTTTCATCAGCACATGGTCGATGTCCTGCGGCAGCGGTTCGAGTGGGCTTAATGTCGAATAAGCACCTTTGAGTGTATTCGCTGCGGTATTCTGCTGATAGGCCTGGCCCGCTAAATACGAATCGGTAAGTAGACTTATGGCGACCGAGTGCGCGGGTGAGAATTGCTGTTGAGCCCCACACAACAACGCTCCCCAGCTATCATTGACCAGCAACACATGCGCCGGCCGCTCTGCAGTTTTCAAGCTTTCGAGCAACCATGTATCACCGGCATCCCAAGCCTGCAAAGTGGCATTGTTTCGAGGCGGAAAGCGCTTTAGATCCAATCGTCCGCTGGGGCTATCCCAGAGATGTGGTGCTGCGGTGCGCACCCAAGTATCGCTTTGGTTAGACGATTTATTCGGCTGACGCGGGGGACGAGCAGGAGATCTTGGCATAGGTCGGACATTTCACTGTGGAACAATCATGCTATGATAACGAAAAACGACCAGTGACTATAGGTTTTATCACGTGAAAATATATGCAGAGATTACTGGGTGGGGCAAATGCTTACCACCTGCGATTATGACCAATGACGATCTTGCGACTTTCTTGGATACTTCCGATGAATGGATTCGCAGTCGGACGGGTATTGAAGAGCGCCGAGTGAGCCATGTTGGTACTTCGCATCTCGCAACTGTTGCGGCACGTAATGCGCTAGCGGCAGCCGATCTGGATCCCAATGAGCTGGACCTGATTATTGTCGGTACCTGTACCGCGGATGAAATTATTCCAAACGTGGCATCCGCTGTGCAACGCGATATCGGCGCCAAATATGCGGCAGCTTTCGACTTGAACGCAGCGTGCAGTAGCTTTCTGTACGGCATGCACTACGCAACCCAAGCGATTCGCACGGGTGTGCACAAGAAAGTGTTGATTATTGGTGCGGAACGATTGACCCGAGTACTCGACTGGACGCAACGTGAAAGCGCTGTGCTGTTCGGTGACGGTGCTGGAGCCATGGTACTCGAGGCAACCACGGAAGAAGTCGGATTACTCGCATCCCATGTCACTTGTGATGCGGACGCTCGTGATGTTTTAGCCCTCGAGTTTGGTATGAGTTTCGACCGCTTTGGTTTTGACGGCATTATGCCGTTTAATTTTGTCGGTCAGGAAATCTTCAAGCGTGCTGTTAAAGGCATGAGCCTTGCGGTGGAAAAGGTATTTGCTGAAACCGGGTTGACGACCGCTGATATTGATTCATTGATTCCGCATCAAGCGAATAAACGGTTGATCGATTTTCTCGCCAAAATGTGTAATGTCCCGGAAGAAAAAACGGTTATCAATATTCAAAAGTACGGCAACACGTCGTCGGCAACACTACCGATTGCATTCTGTGAAGCGGTTGAACAGGGCATCGTCAAACCTGGAGACACCATTGTCTCAGCAGTATTCGGTGGCGGGTTAACCTGTGGCGCAGGTATTATTCGGTGGGGGCAGCGTGTCACGCCAAAACGTGACAATACGATGCAACTCCCTAGCAATGGTCAAAGCGCACTCGATTTGATCTTACCGCTTCATTTGCAAACCAAAGCAGCTTGGGAGAAACGTGGTGAGTGAGTTTGTTACCGTTGAAAAACGCGATGCGGTTGTGTGGATTCGACTGAACCGTAGCCACAAAAAGAATGCATTAACTCAAGATATGTACCGCGCGATGACTGCTGCTTTGCAAGATGCCGAAGCGGACGAATCCGTCGCTGCGGTGGTCTTGACCGGCAGCGGTGATAGTTTCACTGCTGGCAATGATCTTAACGACTTTTTGGCGATTGAGAAGCTTGATGATTCAGCGCCACCGTTTGCGTTTTTGTACACACTGAGCCAATTATCAGTGCCAGTGATTGCGGCGGTGCATGGCCTGTCCATTGGCATTGGCACCACCATATTGCTGCATTGCGATTTAGTGTATGCGAGCAGCGATGCGCAGTTCTCGTTACCTTTCATTCATCTTGGTTTGGTGCCGGAAGCAGCGTCCAGTTTGCTTTTACCGCAACAAATTGGGCATTTACGCGCGGCGGAGATGCTGTTGCTAGGTGATGCGATTAATGCCAGTACGGCGCTGACTTATGGTTTAGTGAACCGAGTCGTTGCTGCAGAGGAACTTGAAGCGACGGTTACAGATGTTGCGGGAGCATTGGCTCAGCGACCCGTTGCTGGACTTCGAGCGGCCAAGAAATTAATGAAGGAACCGGCTGAACCTGTCGCTGATCGAATTGCGCGGGAAGCGAAAGTGTTTGCCAAAGCTCTGGTGTCACCGGAAGCGAAAGCAGCTATCGCTGCGCGAATGAAAAAGAAAAGCTGATTAAAAAGCCAGCAGTTGAGGGCGCTTGCCTTGTGTCCTCTGGTGCAATACTGCATAATGCGCGCCGTTATGGTGGCTCTATTGGTCCCCTCGCAACACGAACTAGCGAACCCGGTCAGGCCTGGAAGGGAGCAGCCGTAGTTGGGGATGTGGGTGCCGAGGTGTGGCTGGTAGGGCCGCCACCCAATCAATGCGAATAGTGAATGGTTAATAGTGAATAGCTTGAGCTACACACGACTAACCATTAGCTCATAGCGCTCTTGCTTGTTTCCTGTTACTTTTCACCTGTCACTGTTTACGTTCACAGCAGGGAAGTCTGTTATGCCCAAGAATCCTCAACCCGTCTATTATGGCGAATACCTCTCGCTTGACCAGTTATTGACCGCACAGAATCCGCACAGCCCGCGCTATGGCGCTGAGGCGCATGATGAAATGTTGTTTATTATTGTGCATCAGGTGTATGAGCTCTGGTTTAAGCAAGTTCTCCATGAACTGCGTTCGATTCATCGTTTGTTTCAACAACCCGAATTAGGTGATGCTGATTTATACATGGTTGGACATCGGTTGCAGCGAGTTCTGACGATTCAAGATTTGATGAATGACCAGGTTGGTGTCATTGAAACGATGACACCGCAGGAATTCCTTGAGTTTCGAGACTATTTAGTGCCAGCATCCGGTTTCCAAAGCGTTCAATTTAAAGAGCTCGAAATCATTCTCGGGCTTACTCGTGGCAAGCGCATAGCTTTTGATCAAGAGTCTTTTTACAATCGCTTGAAACAGGAAGACCAAGAGCATCTCGAGGCGCTCGAACAATTGCCGAGTTTATTCGATTGTGTGGACGCTTGGTTAGCACGGATGCCATTCCTCGAATTTGAGGAATTTCGTTTTTGGGAACATTACCAGGCCGCTGTTACCGACGCTTTTGCTCGTGATGAAGCGATTATTCGAGAAAATTCAGGTAGTAAAGAACAACTGGCTCAGGAATTGGCAACGTTAGAGTCCAACCGAAGCATGTTTGAAGCGCTATTCGATAACAATCGTTATATGGACTTGCAAAAAGAAGGTTCAGTCCGATTGTCGCAGTCGGCTATGCTGAGTGCCTTATTCATTACTCAATATCGCGAGGAACCTGCATTTCAATTGGCATTTCAAGTCATCACAGCATTTGCTGAATTAGATGAAAAGTTGACGATTTGGCGATACAAGCACGCCATGATGGTGCAGCGGATGCTCGGTACGAAAATTGGGACCGGTGGTTCTTCGGGGCATGATTATTTGAGACGTACAACCGAGCAGAATAGGGTGTTTAAAGACTTCTTTGCAATGGCAACTTATTTACTTCCCAAAAGCGCACTACCAGACTTGCCGAATTCGGTACGCAGTGAACTGGGTTTTGCGCGAACCAAACGCCGTTAAAGCGCAGTATTTATTTTTTTTGTTTGAGACTCAGTGCTTGGTGCAGCGCGGTGAGTTGGTCACTGACTTTGGTGGCCAACCACTCTCGCTGAGTCGCATCTTCAGTGCGCTCTAAACGCTGCAAATGACGGCGTATTTCACGTGGATAGTCCAACGGGTGTTCAGCGTCCCCATGAAATAAATCATCATCAAACCAAGGTGTGAAATTATCGCGATGGATCTGCAGCGCATTAATTTGTCGTTCAAACTGTCCCAGAGCTTGCTCAAGCCGCTGGATTAACTCGACCGCTATAGTTGTTGTCATCAATGTCTCCCAATTCTGCATTGCAGCTTAAACCAGTTCTCAACCACCGTCAGTAAATTGTAAAGACGTGGAACTTTGTTTTATACAAGTGTTCAAATATGCATCAGTAGCGCTCCAGTAAATCCACGCTCTGTTATAAATCTGTGAAGCTTTTGAGTGAGCTAAAATAGTCTGTTTGGATACGATATCGGCTGTTGACAGGTTCAGTTCAATCGTGGGAGTATTGAAGCATTATTGCAGCTCTATTATTAGCTGCAATAGCTGCAAGTGTTGATTAAACTCTTTTCGTCACTCAAATAACTGGGATGCTGACGACGTAGTGTCGTTCTGCATAAAGTTAAGTCAAATTGGTTGGGAACTATGACCAAAGTAATCAATAAAAGCAAAGTCGCAGCTGCCCTTGTTGGTATGTTCGCGGTTGCAGGTAGCGCAAGCGTTGCCGCTCAAGACGTTTCTACGTTGCAAAACGAAGAAGCAAAAATCCATGCGGCTGATGTCCGCTCACAAACGAAAATCGATTCTTTGTACGAGCAGAGCCAAGAGCTGCTATACGAATATCGCGCTGTTGTAGACGAATATGAAAACTTAAAAGTTTACAATGACCACGTACAGCGTTTGGTCGATGACCAGAACGCCTCGTTGGCATCTTTGCAGCGTCAAATCGATGGTATCGAAGAAACGAAGCAAGGCGTCGTTCCTTTGATGTACAAAATGATCGACTCGCTCGAGCAATTTGTGAACTTGGATATTCCAATTCACAAAGAGCGTCGTTTAGCACGTGTTGATCGTCTTCGCGACGTCATGGAAAACGCTAACGTCACGACTTCTGAGCAATTCCGCCAGATCACAGAAGCATACCAAGCTGAAATGGACTACGGTTCAGGCTTGATTGCATACGAAGGAAAACTGAGCTTCCAAGGTGAAGAAATCTCAGTAGACTTTTTCCACTTGGGTCGTGCTGCTTTGATGGCACAATCTTTGGATTTAGCGAATGGCTGGATCTATAACAAAGAAACCAATGAGTGGGATGCTCTGGATGACGCTTATTTAGGCGATCTGACCAAAGCAATTCGTATGGCGCGTAAGCAAACCGCCCCTGATCTGATTAAACTGCCAATCTTTGCAGCGGAGCGCGCAGAATGAAACATCTCCTGAAATCCGTATTGGTGGCAGCAACCTTTACCTTTGCTGCAGGCTCGTCAGTTGCAGTGTATGCACAAGAGCAACAAGCGCAATCACTGGATGAGCTCCTTGAACTCGTTCAACAAAACCGTGCCTCGTCACAGCGCATCAATGCTGAACGTGAAGCCGAATTCACATCAGAGCGTGCTGACAAGCAAGCACTGTTGAATCGTGCTGAGCGTCAGTTGGCTGATGAGAAGGCTCGTGGTGAGCGTTTACAAGCGCAGTTTGCTGAGAATGAAATTTCTTTGGCAAATAAAGAAACTGAACTGCAAAACGCCTTGGGTACCTTAGGTGAAATCGTTGGTGTTGCACGTGGTGCAGCAGGCGATACCATCGGTCGTATTGCAACTTCAATCGTAAGCTCTCAGTTCCCAGGTCGTGAAGACGTGTTGGAATCTATTGCTGAAGCGAGTGAAGTACCGCGTATTCAAGAGTTAGAAGAACTGTGGTTAGCATGGTTAACTGAAATGAAAGAGTCTGGCCGCGTGGTCACTTTCAACTCAGAAGTAACCTTGCTCGACGGTTCTAGCGAAACTCGTGACGTGACTCGTATCGGTGTGTTCAACTTGTTATCTGACGGTGAATACTTCGTTTACAACGATACAGCTGAAGAAATCCAGCCATTAGGTCGTCAGCCAGAAGGCTACGTCTTATCAGCGGCTGAAAACTTCTTAAGCACCGAGTCTGGCTTTGCCAGTGTTTACATTGACCCTGCGCGTGGCCAGATTCTTGGTCTTGCGACTCAGAAAGCAACATTGTCTGAGCGTTATCACCAAGGTGGTACAGTTGGTTATGTAATCACCGTCGTCATGATCATCGGTCTACTTATTGCAGTCTTCAAGATTGTTTCACTCAGCGCGCAAGGTGCGAAAATCCGTGCACAGCTGAAAAACACCAGCAATCCTTCTGAGAAGAACGCATTAGGTCGTATCTTGAAAGTTTACCAAGAGAACGCGAACACTGATGTAGAGAACCTCGAGTTGAAACTTGATGAAGCCATCATGCGCGAAACGCCAACCATCGAAAGTGGTGTAAATATCATCAAGATCTTTGCTGCTATCGCGCCTCTCCTCGGTCTATTAGGTACGGTTGTCGGTATGATTGGTACCTTCCAATCAATCACTTTGTTTGGTACTGGTGATCCGAAGATCATGGCTGGTGACATCTCAATGGCGTTGGTAACCACCGCTATGGGTCTGATTGCTGCAATTCCTTTGATTTTGGCACATGCTTTAGTGCACGGCCGTGCGAAGAAAATCTTCCACGTCCTTGATGAGCAAGCTGCGGGTATCGTTGCCCAGCACGCGGAGAAGAAGGGGTAATCCTATGATTTACCTGATGGAGCTTTGGGAATCTATCAGGGATTTTCTGGGTACCGGTGGCGATGTCTTGTACATCGTCATGGGGACGCTCTTTCTCATGTGGGCACTCATGGTAGAGCGGTTTTGGTTCCTCACGGGTGTATTTCCAAAGGTGAAGCAAGACATCATCACCAAATGGAACGCTCGTGAAGACACCACCTCCTGGTACGCGCACAAAATCCGTGATGCATGGATTTCTGAAGCAGCTGAAAAATTAGACGCACGTATTTTCTTGATTAAAACCTGCGTCGCTTTATGTCCCTTGATCGGACTGCTCGGTACTGTTACCGGTATGATTGCAGTATTCGAAACAATGGCGACACAAGGTACTGGTAATCCACGTTTGATGGCTTCTGGTATCTCAATGGCGACAATCCCGACAATGGCGGGAATGGTTGCAGCGCTGTCTGGCATGTTCTTCGCAACACGCCTCGAAGCGCGGGTCAAACGTGCGAAGAACAAGCTGATCGACAGTTTGCCACATCATTAAGAGAGAAGAATTATGGCAAGTAAACGTATTCGTGAAGAGGAAGATGCAGCGATCGATATGACGCCGATGCTCGATATCGTGTTCATCATGTTGATATTCTTCATCGTAACGACCTCTTTCGTCAAAGAAGCTGGTATTGACGTGAACAAGCCGGAAGCGAGTCAGGCAGAGAAAAAACCTTCTGCCAACATCTTTATTGCTATTCGTGAGAATGGCGAAGTATGGATGGACAAGCGTATGGTTGACGTTGAGCGAGTAGGCGCGAACATTGAACGCCTATTGGCAGAACAGCCTACTGATATCGTAGTGATTCAGGCAGACAAAGAAGCCAAACATGGTGTTGTCGTAGAAGTCATGGATCAAATTAAGGAAGCGGGTATTGACAAAATATCCATAGCCGCAGAGGACGATTAATATGGTGCGCTTTATAGTATCAATACTATTAGGTGCTGCAGCTACGTTCCTCCTGTTTGCGTTCATGGCATTCTTGATCAGCGGAGGAGACGGGCGTAACGCACCGCCTCCACCGTCTGCAGTCATTGAGATTGTAACGAATCCGCCTGAGTCAGACGTGGATCAGCGTCGCCGGACGCCTCCACCGCCACCGCCGCCACCAGCTCAACCGCCGGAAACTCCGCCGAATGAGCCGGATAACGCGGACAACGAAGGGATGAACCTTGATTTAGGTTTTGAAGTCGATGTAGGTGGTACGGAAACTGGCTTTGATGCTGGTGGAATGATGACTGATGGTGAAGCGACGCCGATTGTTCGTATTAATCCGCGTTACCCACCAGCTGCAGCTCGCGATGGTATTAATGGTTGGGTATTACTGCGTTTCACGATCGATGAAACCGGTGGTGTAACTGACGTCGAAGTTATCGACTCAGAGCCACGTCGTGTTTTCGACCAAGAAGCTCGCCGAGCGCTATTACGTTGGAAGTATAAGCCGAAGATTGTAGACGGTAAGGCTGTTCGTCAGCCTGGTCAAACGGTTCAGCTTGATTTCAACTTGGAGCAGGAGCAATAACCGATGAACCACAACAAATTATCCATGCTGATAAGTGCAAGTCTTTTGTGTGGCGCGTTGATGATGGGGTCCAGCTCCGTCGTTGCGCAAGAGGTTAATTACAACCTGCCGTCTGCTGAAGCTGTACAAGCGCGGAAGGACTCACGACGCAATCAAGCGGTTTCTGACCGTGTTGGTCGTCGCATCATGGGTGCTTTTGAGCTTTACAGCGAGCAAGAAGATATCAAGGGCGCAATTGCTGAGTTAGAAGAAGCGGATCCGCGTGACCCGTTTGATCGAGCTTATGTCATGCGATTCTTGGGTAACTTGTATGCAGCAGACGAGCGCACTGAAGAAGCTTATCGCGTCAGTAAAGAAGCGGCTGATTACGATGCCCTCGGGTGGTCTGATCAAGCGTCAGCGTTGAAACTAACTGCCGACCTTGCATTAGCATTAGAGAAATATTCAGATGCGGTGGAATACTACGGTAAGTGGTTGCAGTTTACTGGTGAATATGACCCTGAAGTGTTTTCACGTATTGCTACTGCATACTATGAGACGCAACAGTATGACAAGATCATCAAGCCGGCGGACATGGCGATTCAATACTATGAAGAGCCAAATAAAAATCCGTATATCTTGAAGGTTGCTTCGTACTACGAGCGGAAAATGTATAGTGATTCGATTCGTGTATTAGAGGAAGGTCTGCAGGTTTTACCAGGTGAGAAGACGTGGTGGAATCAGTTAGGCATGCTTTACATGCTCGAAGAGAAGATCGATAAAGCATTACAGACACTCGAGATTGCGTATCTAGCTGGTTACTTTGATAAAGAAAGTCAATTCAAAGCACTAGTCCAGTTGTACTCAAACAGCGAAATTCCGTTTAAAGCGGGAATGCTGATGGAGAAACATCTGAATTCTGGTGATATTGAGAAGACGGCTCGAAACTATCAAAGCGGCGCAAGCAGCTACGAAATCGCGAAAGAATACGAAAAGGCAGCTGAGCTCTATGGTAAAGCAGCCGAATTAGAAGAAGAGCGTGAAGAGAAGGCGAAGTTTTATCGTCGTCAAGGCACCGCATTTTTGCGTGCCGAACAATTCTCGAACGCAGCTGATGCGTATTTGAAAGCGATTGATTTCGGAATCGAAGAACCAGGCCCTGTTTACATGTCGTTGGCAGAATCTTATTTCTATCAATCGAAGTATCCAGATGCTCTGCGTTATGTGCTCGAAGCGAAGAAAGATCGCAACCAAGCGCGTACAGCGCGCAGTTGGGAAAACTACATTCGTTCTAAAGCCAGTAATAAAGGCGTTGACCTGTAGGTTTATCGAGTCATTGAAAAAACCCCATGAGGCAACTCCTGGGGTTTTTTAATGTCTGATTTTTAATGGTAGCGAGTGTTGTAAGGTTTGAATAAATAGCAATGTCTATACTGATGCAGTAGACTAAACTCAATATACGCGCTTAGCGTAAGTTATTTTTGCAGGACAAAAGAAGGAAATCATCATGAAAGCCATGAACAAATCATTATCTATTGCAGCCGGTGCGCTGTTAGCAACAGCAGCAACGTCACTTCCTGCTGAAGCGAATCCGTTCGGCTATAGTGTGCTCGCCGCAGGCTATCAGCAAGACGCGCAGCAACAAGAAGCAAAATGCGGAGCTGAGCACAAAGAAAAGATGAAAGAAAAAGCCAAAGAAGGGAAGTGTGGCGAAGGTAAATGTGGCGAAGGCAAATGCGGTGCCGAGCACAAAGAGAAGATGAAAGACAAAGCCAAGGAAGGGAAGTGTGGCGAGGGTAAATGTGGCGAAGGCAAATGCGGTGCCGAGCACAAAGATAAAATGAAAGACAAAGCTAAAGAAGGCAAGTGTGGTGAAGGCAAATGCGGCGAGGGTAAATGCGGCGCAGCGTAGGAATTGGCTTACGGAGGGAGTTTCTGTCACAAGTTGAGGCAGAGGCTCCCGCCGTAGGGTTTTGGGAAATAGCCCCGGAGAATTGGCTTCCACGTGGTAATGATGCGTATCGCCAACTCGATGCCATACGGGAACGCTACTCTTTAACTACGCATGGTTTGTCGTTGTCCATCGGCAGTTTTGACCCGTTGGACGAGCAGTTAGTTATGTCGGTAAAAGCATTTTTAGATCGCTTCGACATTGCCCTGTATTCCGAACACTTGAGCTACTGCTCTGGGAACGGTCACCTCTATGATTTGTTACCAATCCCATTTACCGATGAAGCTGCTGATTATGTAGCGCAGCGCGTTCGGCGTGTGCAGGAAATCATCGAACGGCCCTTGGTTCTCGAAAATGTGTCCTATTATGCAGCCCCTGGGCAGGAAATATCCGAGCTTCAGTTCATCCGTTCAGTGCTCGAACAAGCCGACTGCCAATTATTGTTAGACGTCAATAACGTGTTTGTGAACAGCGTAAACCATCGCTATGATCCCTATGATTTTATTGCTGGATTGCCGAGTGAGCGAATTGTCTATGGTCATATAGCGGGACACACAGAGGAAGCTCCAGACCTGTTAGTGGATACGCATGGTGCCGACGTCCGTGATGAAGTTTTTGACTTATTACGGTTTGCTTACCAACAACATGGAATTTTTCCGACATTGCTAGAGCGTGATTTTGATATCCCCCCGCTACCGCAATTACTCAATGAGGCTGGTGTTATCGAACGTATTCAGGATGCGTTCGAGAATGAAGTGCAATCGAAGCATCGTGCCGTATGAGTTTCATTGATACCCAAAAGCAATTTGTTGCGTATTTACGGGACCCGCAAAATAATCCAGCTCCAACCGCTGTTGAAGGAAGACTGCTGGCGATTTACCGACGTCTGATTCGGAATAACGTAGCCAGCTTTTTGAGTAGTGGGTTTCCAATACTCAAAGCAAGAACTCCAGCTGCTACTTGGCAATCTTGGGTTGACGCTTTCTTGGTTTCTCATCAGTCTAATTCACCGTTTTTTTCTGAAATAGGACGTGAGTTTGTCTCATTTTTGGAGCAGTACGAGAATGCTCAGGTCGGTCAATTAGAACGCGAATTAGCTCGATATGAGCGAATGGATGTCGATGCCATGTTTGCTCATATTCCCACCGAATTCCGGCGTGCGAATAGGGACGACATTGAAAATCAGCGTTGGGTTGTGAGTCCAGCTGCTTTTTTAGACCAATTTCATTACCCTGTTACGACGCTTGATTCGTCGTCAGAGAATCCTGCCCGACAGGAACACCCGCAATTCATTTTGGTCTATCGACCACATGTTGATACGGGAAACGTAGGGTCGGTTCAATTTTTGGAACTGACGCCGCTGACAGCGGTCTTATTAGAGCTCCTACAACAAACCCCAAAGCAAAGTCTTCGAGAGTTATTGATGCGGTTACAACCTCTATTACCGCAACTTGAATCTGAGCAACTCGAGCAGGGCTTACGACAAATTCTCACTGATTTTGCAGCACGTTCTGTGTTGTTAGTGAAGGCTTGATCAAGTATGATCCGCGGCGTTCAATCGTCAATTTGTTGAGGTAATTTCAGATGTCTCATGATGAGAACTTTAAAGATCAATCGACGTCAGCCATTGGCTGGATTGCTGTCATCTTGTTCGTTGCGGTACCTTTATTGCCTGCAGTCTTAGCTTGGGCAAAAATCATTTCTTCTTGAATAATAGAAGCGCACACTATACGGGTAACTTTATGTCACTGTCGTTATTGCTGGTTGAGGATAAGCCGGCCACCCAAGCAATGTTGATGGCAATACTCGCCGAGACAGAGTTTGTGGTAACCGTTGCCAATGATGGCTTAGACGGTTTGAATCATGCGAAACACCAACATTTTGATATCGTTGTGGTCGATCACAAGATGCCATTAATGGACGGCTTAACTTTGTGTAAGAACTTACGCGAGTTGAGTGGCTATTTGTATACCCCTATCTTATTTTTGACGACGCAAGACGTGCGTGAAGTGCAAGCGGTAGCGAAACAAGCGGGCGCTGATTTGTGTCTTGCTAAGCCGGTTGATGCTGAACGACTGCTCACCATTTTGGCTGATCTCACGCAGGGTTACCGTATCCAACCGCAAACGTTGTCGACGTCACCGCAGCAGGTTGGTTAAGATGTCTATTGAACATCTGATTCGGGTGGTTCCTGATTACCCTAAGCCTGGCATACTATTTCGCGATATTACGCCGCTACTTGCCGATGCGGATGGTTTTCGAGAAGTGATTGACCGGTTGGCAGAGCGCTATCACGATCAGCAACTCACGCATGTAGTTGGTATTGAAGCACGGGGCTTTATATTTGCCACGGCATTGGCCTATAAGCTTGGTGTCGGTTTTGTGCCGTTGCGAAAGCCAGGTAAATTACCGAGTGCTGTCTATCGTCACACGTATCAGCTGGAATATGGTGAAGATACGCTGGAAATTCATCAAGATGCACTCTCTGCAAACGACCGCGTCGTCATTATTGATGATCTATTGGCAACCGGTGGTACGGTGTTGGCAGCGGTCGACTTAATTGCGCAGACTCAGGCAACGCTATTGGAGTGCGCTTTTCTAGTGCAACTTGATGATTTGCCGGGAGCACAACGGTTAGCCGATGCGAGTATTCCAAGCTATACCCTCTGTCGATTTTAATGTAACGTAGACCGTCATTAATCCAGAATAGAAGAGCTGGTGTCACGCATGTGTGAAGTGAGGAATTGGGTTTCATGAGTTATCAGGTTTTAGCTCGTAAATGGCGTCCCCACACCTTTAGCGAGGTAGTGGGTCAGCAACATGTGTTGAAGCCATTAACCCATGCACTGACCACTCAACGCCTGCACCACGCTTGGCTGTTAACCGGTACGCGCGGCGTTGGTAAAACCACCATCGCACGGATTCTGGCAAAAAGCCTGAACTGTGAACAGGGTATTACGCCACAACCCTGCGGCACTTGTGGTGCTTGTAAGGCTATCGACGAAGGTCGGTTTGTTGACCTGCTCGAGATTGATGCGGCCTCTCGAACTAAGGTTGAAGACACCCGAGAACTGCTCGATAACGTGCAATATAAGCCCACGCAAGGGCGCTATAAAGTCTACCTGATAGACGAAGTGCATATGCTGTCGCGCCACAGCTTCAATGCACTCCTGAAAACGCTCGAAGAGCCACCAGAACACGTCAAATTCTTACTGGCGACAACGGATCCGCAAAAGCTTCCAATCACTGTTCTATCGCGTTGTTTGCAGTTTAATCTGAAAGCATTGTCACGGCAGGAGATTGCCGATCATCTCCAGCATGTTTTGGACGCCGAATCGATTCCGTATGATGCACCCGCCCTCCAACATTTGGCGCGAGCAGCGCAGGGCAGTTTGCGTGACGCATTGAGTTTGACTGACCAAGCCATCGCGCAAGGTGAGCAAAAAGTCACCAATGCTGCGGTGCAACAAATGCTAGGCAATGTTCCTGGCTATGAGTTAGCGGCGCTATTGCACGCAATCATTCATGGGCATCCGCAACAGACACTCGACTTAGTCGATAAAGTGGCGGGACAAGTGCCTGATATCGGCTCGTTGTTGACCGAATTACAGCGCCTCGTACATCAGCTTGCATTGGTGCAACAAGTGCCTGCGAGCGCAGAACTGTTTGCTTTCACCGATGCTGAACAGAAGCTTGTGCAGCTTATTCCTGCTGAGTTACTGCATATTTTTTACGACATTCTGAGTTTGGGGCGCCGTGATTTAAATTATGCGGTCGACTCACGTTCGGGTGTGGAAATGACGATTCTGAGACTCTTGGCATTTCGTCCTGAAGTCATTGAGGTTCATGAAACGTCACCTGATACTGTCACACGCGAAGAACCTATGCGTACGGCTCCAGTTCATTCGGAACTAGTGCCTGAGCCAGAGCCGGAGACAGAGCCAGAGTCTCGGTTTGAGCCTGAGCCGCCGTTTGCGTCACAGCCAGAACCTAAACCAGAACCAGAACCTGAACCTGAACCAGAACCAACATCAAGCAGCGCAGACTCGGTGCGAGCATTAATCGCAACGCGTGATGCGCTGGACCAAAAAAAAAACAATAACCAACGTGCCTCGCAAGCCGTCCAAACCGCTCCAGAATTCGTAAAGGAGCCAGAGCCCGCTGCTGAATCAACGCTGGAATTAGATCCTGAACCAGAGCTCGAGACCGACCCCGAGGCAAATCTCAGCACGCCATCACCGAGTCATCAGAGTGAGCACGCAACCGAGGTATCGACAACCAGTCGAGAAGCTTATGCCAGTGATGTCAGAAAGGCTGCTGAAGTGGACGGTTGGGCTGCTATTATCGATAATTTAGATATTCATGGGTTGCCGCGGCAACTGGCGATGAACAGTACCTATGAATTGACGGAACCAGGGCAGTGCATCATTCGGTTGCGGCAACAATGGGCGCATTTGCTGAGTGACGGTCCTGTTCAAGTGCTGTCGACTGCACTGAAGGATTCTTTGGACGTGTCCACGGTGCGTATTGAAGTGGCACCATCAGAACAGCAGACACCTGTGGAAATTCAGGCGGAAATTGACCGTCAGCGGCTGTTGCGCGCGCGACAGAATTTACAAGACGATCCATTGGCGCAGGCACTACAGAACACGTTTCAAGCGCAATTAATTGAAGACAGTATTCAACCTAGTTAGAGGAATTTAGTATGTTTAAAGGTGGTATGAGCGGCATGATGAAGCAAGCGCAGCAAATGCAAGAGCGGATGCAGCGCGCCCAAGAGGAAATTGCCAATCTCGAAGTGACGGGTGAAGCCGGCGCAGGCATGGTGAAGGTGACTATGCTTGGCAATCATAACGTCCGACGGGTTACCATCGATCCGAGTTTATTCAGTGACGATGATGCAGAAATGATTGAAGATTTGGTGGCTGCGGCTATCAATGATGCAGTACGTCGTGTTGAGCAAACGAGCAAAGAAAAAATGGCTGAAGTCACCGGTGGCATGAATTTACCACCTGGCTTTAAGATGCCTTTCTAAGGACTCTCAAGTGCGTTTTAGCCCAATTATTGAAGAGTTGATTCAAGCCCTGAAGGTGCTTCCGGGTGTCGGTCAAAAATCGGCACAGCGCATGGCGTTCCAAGTACTGGAGCGCCATCGTGAAGGAGGCGAGCGATTGGCTGTGGCGTTGCAGACCGCAATTGAACAAGTCGGTCACTGCAGTGTCTGTCGGACACTTACGGAACATTCAGTTTGCGGGCTATGCGCCGATACACGGCGACGAGATAGCGGGTTATTGTGTATCGTCGAATCACCAGCAGATGTCGTGGCAATTGAACAAACCTCTCAGTATCAAGGGTGTTATTTTGTCTTGATGGGGCACTTATCCCCTTTAGACGGTATTGGTCCTGACGAAATTGGTTTAGATATCCTTGCACAAAGACTCGAACAAGAGTCGATCGCCGAAATTATTTTGGCGACCAATCCCACCGTAGAAGGTGAAGCAACCGCGCACTTCATTGCCGATCTCGCGCGCCGCCACCAAGTCCGAACCTCACGAATTGCTCATGGTGTGCCAGTGGGTGGTGAGCTCGAATATGTGGATCAAGCTACGTTAGGTCATGCGTTTAGCGGCCGTAAATGGATTGAGAATAATTAAAATTTACGCTTGAAATAGCGTCGAATACCCCCATGTTTACTCCAGCAATCGTTAGTCCACATGTGTAGGAGAAAACACTATGGCGGAGACCCGTCAAACTGAAACCCACGGTTTTCAAACCGAAGTGAAGCAATTGCTGCACTTGATGATTCATTCGCTTTATTCCAATAAAGAAATATTTCTTCGGGAGTTGGTTTCTAACGCATCGGATGCGGCCGACAAGTTACGCTTTAAGGCGCTGAGTGACAGCTCATTGTTGAGCAACGATGCAGAACTTTATGTCCGCGTCAGTGCGGATAAAGACAGTAAAACCATCACCATTAGCGACAACGGTATTGGCATGACTCGAGATGAAGTCATGAGCAATCTAGGTACCATCGCTAAGTCGGGTACCGCTGAATTCTTTAGCCAACTGTCCGGCGATCAAGCCAAAGATAGCCGATTGATTGGTCAGTTTGGTGTCGGCTTTTATTCCGCGTTTATTGTGGCCGAGGCCGTTACCGTGCGCACTCGTGCAGCAGGGGCAGCCGCGAATGAGGCGATTGAGTGGCATTCACGCGGTGAAGGTGAGTTCGATTTAAAAACTATCGAAAAAGCCAAGCGCGGCACTGATATTATTTTGCATGTGCGTGATGATGCCGCCGAGTATCTCGATGAATGGCGCTTGAAAAGTATCATTACCAAATACTCTGACCATCTGAGCATTCCCGTACAGATGCCGAAGGCTGACGACGAAGAAGAGAAAGCGGCAGACGCGAAGCAAGAGTGGGAATCGGTTAACTCCGGACAAGCACTATGGACGCGAGAGAAAGCGGACATCAGTGACGACGAATACAAGGAGTTTTATAAAACCGTTGCCCATGATTTCGAAGATCCATTGTTGTGGAGTCACAACAAAGTAGAAGGGACCTCGGAATACACGAGCTTGCTGTACATTCCAAAACGAGCGCCTTGGGATTTGTGGAATCGCGAACAACAGCATGGCATTAAACTGTACGTGAAGCGCGTGTTCATTATGGACGACGCGACCCAATTGATGCCGAGCTATTTGCGCTTTGTCCGCGGTTTGATGGATTCCAGCGATTTACCGCTGAACGTGTCTCGCGAAATCTTGCAAGACAATAAAATTACCCGCTCTATGCGGAACGGTAGCACTAAGAAAGTCTTAAGCATGCTGAGCAAGCTAGCCAAGGACGAGCCGGAAACGTATCAGAGCTTCTGGAACACTTTTGGTACCGTCTTGAAGGAAGGACCCGCTGAGGACCAAGCCAATCAAGAGAAGATTGCTGGCTTATTGCGGTTTGCATCGACGCATCAAGACTCTAGCGAAGCGATTGTCAGCCTGGATGATTATTTGGCGCGGATGTCCGATAAGCAGGAGAAGATTTACTACATTGTTGCGGATAGCTATGAAGCTGCGCGTGATAACCCTGCGTTAGAAATCTTCCGCAAGAAAGACATTGAAGTCTTGTTACTGTCAGAGCGCATTGATGAATGGCTGATGAGCCATCTCAGTGAGTACAAAGAAAAATCATTCCAAGCGGTGACACGTGGCGATTTAGATTTGGGTGAGCTCGAAGATAGCGCTGATAAAGAGCAGCAAGAAGCGGCGGAAAAAGCCTTCGCTGAGCACACAGAGCGCTTTGCTAAAGCTCTCGGCGACAAAGTCAAAAGTGTTCGTGTGACCAATCGTCTCACTGCATCACCTGCTTGCATTGTGACCGACAGCAACGATATGAGCACGCAAATGGCGAAGCTCATGGAAGCTGCAGGCCAGAAAGTGCCAGAAACCAAGTACATTTTTGAAATCAATCCTGAGCACACGCTAGTTCAGCGCGTGGTTGGGTTGGATGACGAAGCGCGTTTTGGTGAATGGGCGCAGTTACTTCTGGATCAGGCAACACTAGCCGAGCGTGGTAGTTTGAAAGACCCGGCACAATTTGTCTCACGGTTGAACAAATTAATGTTGGAATTAACCGACGCATAACCTGCCTCAAGCGAGGGTTGTCCAACCAAAGTCGGGCAATCCTCGGACTTGTAAAGCCCGTGTATGCAAGGTAAAGTTCGGGCTTATTCAAACGCTAACCCAAGATAAGAAAAAAGAGGTTGTTGATGCGCATTATCCTGTTGGGCGCTCCGGGCGCAGGGAAAGGCACTCAAGCGCAGTTCCTAATGAAAACTTTCGGGATTCCACAGATTTCGACGGGCGACATGCTGCGAGCCGCAATCAAGGCGGGAACGCCGCTCGGGCAACAGGCCAAACAGGTGATGGATGCCGGTAAACTTGTTTCCGATGACATCATGATCGGTTTGGTCAAAGAACGTGTCGCTGAGCCTGATTGCCAAAATGGTTTTTTGCTGGACGGATTTCCACGTACGATTCCACAAGCCGATGCGATGCATGAGGCGGGGATTTCAATCGATTGTGTCCTGGAATTTGCCGTACCCGATGAAGTCATTGTGAAGCGGATGGCAGGACGCCGCGTGCATCCTGGTTCGGGCCGTGTTTATCATATTGAACACAATCCACCTGCAACCGAAGGTAAAGACAACGAGACCGGTGAAGATTTGGTGATTCGTGAGGATGATAAAGAGGCGACAGTGCGTAAACGGTTGTCAATTTATCATGAACAAACCGAGCCATTAGTCGCGTATTATCGTAAACTGGCGGAACAGGGCAAGACGGCCTTTCATCGTATTGATGGAACCCGTGATGTCGAAACGATTAGTTCAGAGCTGGGTAAGCTACTTGGCTAATACGTGACCGCTTCGAAAAAGCCCACCTTGTTGTGGGCTTTTTTGTGAGTATTTATCGAGTCAGACCAATAATAATAAGGATCGAATCATGGAATTTAGTTTTCATAACACCATGTTGTATGCGGGTTTACTGACCCTACTTTATTTTGTGCTCTCCGTTCGTATTATTCGGCTCCGTTGGCGTGACAAAGTCGGGATCGGCACCGGTGAATCAAAAGATCTCAAAGCAGCGGTCCGCATTCATGGGAATTTTTCTGAATATGTGCCGCTGAGTCTTCTGTTGTTGTTTTTTATTGAAGCGAGTGGTGGGCCGATTGAATTGGTTCATGCTTTAGGTGCGGCACTCTTTATCGCGCGCATTGCGCATGCTATTGGCTTAACCAAGACCGCTGGCACATCAGCTCCGCGAGCTATTGGTGTATTGCTGACCTTTGTGGTGTTGCTCACGCAAGCCGGGTACATGGTTGGCTTTGCAGTTGGACGGTTAATCGGCGCATGATGGAAGTTCAACCGGGTCTCTATCGTACGGGTACGGCGGGTCAAAACCCCGTCGTGTTGCTACACAGTTCACAGAGTAATGGCGGGCAGTGGCGAGCCTTGCTCAATGCCTTAGCGCCTCATTTTGATTGTCTCGTTGTCGACCTGTTGGGTTATGGTAAGGCGCCAGCGGTGACGACAGTTGATCCGCAGGACTTTCGATTTCGTGATGAGCTCCCGCGCATTATGGATGCGATTCAGACATTGAACTGGCAGCAGCCGGTGACGCTCATTGGCCATTCCTATGGTGGCGCATTGGCGTTGAAGCTTGCGGTCGAGAAATCTGTCGATGTACGCAGTTTGATTGTCTTTGAACCGGTCGCGTTTCACTTGTTGGAAGCCAATGAAGCCGCGCGGCTCGAAATTGAATCCATCTCTGGCCAAATGATGAACAATGACGCTAAGGCCGCAACTGCAGCTTTTGTGGACTATTGGAATCAACCGGGCTATTTCGCAGCATTACCGGACAAAATACAGAAAGCGATGACGCTGCAAGCCAGCAAAGTCCAGTGTGATTTTGCTGCACTTATGGGGGAGGAGTACGATCTTCGCGATTGTGCCTCGATACAACAACCCACGTTACTATTGCAGGGGCAGTATACGCAAAACAGTGCACGGACTGTTGCTCACAAATTGGAAGTTGCTTTGCCTGCTGTGATTAGTCGAACCTTACCGTGTGGACACATGGGGCCGATTACGCACGCCGAAGCTGTCAATGTCGAAATCTTGGAGTTCTTAGCAGCTATTTATGGGCTAGAGGTGCAACCGCAGCCAGCCACGGATGTTCGAGGTTAGGTCATGTATCAGCCTTCGAGTGATGATTTTCCGTGGCTTGCTGAAGAGCCCGATTATGCCTACCTCGACACGGCAGCGACTTGCATAGTCCCAACCTGTGTTCGTCAAGCTGTTGATCGTTACTTGTTGGATACGCATGCCAATGCGCATCGTGGTTCTTATGCACGCAGTCACGCGGCAACGGAGCAGTTCGAGCAGGGACGACAAACACTAGCAAGGTGGTTTCAGATACAACCGGAACAACTGGCATTCGCTGCTTCGACTACGCAGGCATTGAATGATTTGGCGCAAGCATTGCCAATAGATTGGCAGGCTGGTGACGAAATTCTGCTGTCCATTGCTGAGCATCATGCCAACTTGTTGCCGTGGCAACGACTCGCCCAGCGGTTTGACCTTAAATTGCGGTTTATAGAGCTTACTCCAGAAGGGAACTTGGCGGCACCGGAGTTGCTGTTGACTGAGCGAACGCGGGTTGTATCCGTCAGCGCCGCCAGCAATGTAACCGGTGCTATCTATGAACTTGGTGGACTGTTAAGCGCTGCGCGTCAGCGTGGTGTTGTGTCGATAGTCGACGCTGCTCAATTGGCATCACATCAGCCGCGGCAACTTGGTTTGTTGGATGCGGATGCCGTGGTCTGTAGCGCGCATAAATTTTATGGGGTGACGGGCCTTGGTCTATTACTTTTAGCGCCACAATTCGCAGAACAATTAGAGCCATTTCGAGTCGGTGGAGGCATCGTCACTAGGGTCACGCGTGAGCAGGCAGACTACCTGAGTGATGTGCATCGCTTTGAGGCGGGAACCCCGAATACACTCGCGGTGATTGCTGCCGCAACGGCAACCGAATGGCTGGATCGGCACGTTGGCTTATCTCATTATTTAGATACGCAGCGAATCGAACTAAATCATCTATTAGCGCAAAGAGAGTGGTTACGAGTACTCCCATCAGGAGCAACGCAAACACCTACGCTTAGCATTGTCAGTTCCTCAGTGCATGCACAAGATCTAGCGGCTTATTTAGATAGTCAACGCATCGAAGTGCGATCAGGTCACCATTGCGCGCAGCCGCTACTGCAGTATTTGGGGTATTCAGGAGTAGTCCGAATTTCTCTGGGCGCGTATACTACGCCGCGACATCTTGAACGCCTGGCCTCAGCCTTAGACGAGGCTTACGAATTATTTTCCTAACACTGAACCAGTGTATCGATTGGAAACAACATGGAAACGAAAAGCGCATGGTGGCCTGAGTCCATCAAGCTCGCCAAACTAACCGTACCTATACTGATTGCGCAGGTCACCCAAGTGTTGATGAGCGTGGTCGATACGGTGATGGCTGGTCGCGTCAGCCCGACCGACCTCGCTGCTGTTTCCGTCGGGAGTAGTATTTGGTTTCCATCGATTCTACTGATCTTTGGCTTAGCGCTGGCATTGGCGCCAATCATTTCTCATTTTCATGGCGCTGGTAAAGTGACCCAAGTGGCGAACATGGTTCACCAAGGCTTTTATGCGGCTATTGCCGGTGCCGTGCTGAGTTTATTGGTGATTGCGAGTGCGCCGTTAATTTTGAATCAAATGGACGTCGCAGACGATTTTCGCCGTATTACGTTGGACTACCTCGGCTATATCGCTTGGGGTGTCCCAGCTATCGTGATCTATATGGTGTTGCGCAACTTCTGCGAAGGCTTGTCGAATACCATTCCATCATTGGTTATCGGGGTCATTGGCTTACTCGTTAACATTCCCGCGAACTATTTGTTTATATACGGTTACGGCGATTTGATTCCGGCTATGGGTGGTGCAGGCTGTGGTGTCGCAACGGCTATCGTGTTGTGGGTCATGGCTCTCGGCATGGTGGTGTATGTGGCTGTCGCCAAACGCTACCAAGAAATCCATTTGTTTGGCCGTTGGTTTGCGCCGAACTGGGACGACATTTGGTATGTCGTTCGTTTAGGCTTCCCAATTGCCACGTCGATGTTTTTTGAAGTCAGTCTGTTTGCGGCGGCAGCGCTCATTATCGCCCCATTAGGCGCAACTGTGGTGGCGAGCCACCAAATTGCACTGAATATCTCATCATTGGTGTATATGGTGCCCATGAGTATTGCGATGGCAGTGACGTTGCGTGTTGGCTTTGCTTTGGGTGCTGGAAACCCGCGCAATGCAATGCTCAGCCATAAACTGGCGAACGTGTATGGGATGTCCATTGCTGTCGTGAATGCGACTATTTTATGGTTAGCTGGAGGGTGGTTAGCAAGCCTCTACACTGCCGATGCAGCAGTCATTGAATTGGCTGCTACTTTAATGGGCCTAGCTGCTTTGTTCTCCATTTCGGATTCGTTCCAAGCGATTGCTATGGGAACCTTGCGTGGCTATAAAGACACTCGCATTGTGATGCTCATTACGTTTGTTTCCTATTGGCCGTTTGGGTTGACCATAGGTTACTTGCTGTCGCGTACGGACACCATTGTTCCAGCCATGGGCGCTGCGGGCATGTGGATTGGTTTTATCACGGGATTAACTGGGGCGGCGGTATTGCTGACGTGGCGGTTAATTCGAGTAAGTCGACGCTACGAGCGTGAGCTGGCAGCGCCGATTCGAGATTAAGCTTGGCGTTGTCTAAGTACCTCGAGTACTTGGTTCAGTGACAAATCACGACTCTCCAAAACCACCAACAAATGATAGAGCAGGTCAGCGGACTCATTCAGGAGTTCGCGGTCATCTCCCGCACAAGCTGCAAGTGCAACTTCAACACCTTCCTCACCGACTTTTTGTGCTGCGCGCTTGGTGCCCTCGGCAAACAAACGTGCCGTATAGCTCGACTCTGGCGTGGCCGACTTACGACTCGCTATCGTGTCATTCAACTGTTGTAACAGTGGCACTGCAGTTGCTGTGCTACTGGAGAAGCACGAACGGGTACCTAAATGACAGGTGGGGCCTTGCGGCAAAGCCAACGCTAATAAACTGTCGGCATCACAGTCGGTATGTAAACTTACTAATTGCAACACGTGGCCAGACGCCTCACCTTTCGTCCACAGCCGTTCTTTGCTGCGGCTATAAAAAGTGACTTGGGCAGTCTCGAGCGTTTTGTCGACGGCAGCAGCATTCATAAATCCTTGCATCAACACTTCACCGCTTAATGCATGCTGTACGATAGCAGGAATCAAGCCATCGCTGGCTTTACTGAAATCGAGCTGTGACCGCGTGGTTGAATTAATTTCCATGACTAAATTCCTTATTGAGTCGCTGCGGTAAAAGGCCGGATAGCGACGCCTTGCTTAGCAAGATAAGCCTTGAGTTCACCAATGTCGATGACACGTTTGTGAAAGACGGACGCTGCGAGAGCGCCATCCACGTTGGCCGTGGTAAAGACGTCGGCAAAGTGTTCCATGGCACCGGCGCCACCAGAGGCAATCAGTGGTACCGGGCAGTGGGCACGCAATGCTGTCAATTGCTCCAGATCATAGCCTTGGCGCACACCATCTTGATTCATGCAGTTTAAAACAATTTCACCCGCGCCGCGCGCGACCACTTCGTTCAGCCAGTCGCGCGTCTGCCAACGCGTTTTCTGCGTTCGAGTCTCATCGCCAGTAAACTGATAAACCTCGTACCGATTCTGTTCTTGGTTATAAAAACTATCGATACCGATGACGATACATTGTTGTCCGAATTCATCCACTAAGGTGTTGATCAAATCGGGGTCACGCAGCGCAGGTGAATTGATGGAAATCTTATCCGCTCCCATCGCGAGAATTTCTTGTGCTTGGGCAATAGTGCGGATGCCGCCAGCAACGGTAAAGGGAATATCGATGACACGGGCAATACGCTCGACCCATGATTTATCGACCACCCGATCATCTGAAGATGCGGTGATGTCGTAAAACACGAGCTCATCGGCTCCCTCAGCAGCATAACGTTGTGCCAGTGGCTCAATAGCCCCGATGACTTCATGATTACGAAATTGCACACCTTTGACGACTTCACCATTGCGAACGTCTAAACAGGGGATGATGCGTTTGGCCAACATGCGAGCGCCTCCTCTAGTGTGAATTGCCCAGTCAGTAACGATTTACCAAGAATAGCGCTATCGCAGTGTGCGGCTTGCAGTTGTTCTAAATCAGCTAAGGTTGCAATACCGCCTGACGCTTGTAATTCAATAGTCGGATAGTCACGTTTTAACGCAGCATAGAGTTCGGTGTTGGCACCTGATAGCATCCCATCCAGGCTAATGTCTGTGCATAGCACATGCTTTAAACCAGAGGCGAGGAAGCGTTGAATAATACTGTCTAAAGTCGTTGTCGATGTTTGCTGCCAACCGTGGGTTGCAACGCGGGCGATACCTTCAGCATCAATGTTCACGTCCAAGGCTAAGACAATGGCTTCAGCGCCAAACTGTTGGAACCAAGACTCGACCAGCTCAGGTTCGCGCACCGCGAGTGAGCCGATGACCACCCGAGTCACGCCACTTTGCAAGAGTGCTTCGACATCGGTCACGGAGCGAATGCCGCCACCCACTTGAACATTCATCGTGGTAGCTGCAGTCAAGCGCTGCAACAACGTGAGCTGACGTTGTTGTGGGTCTTTGGCACCATCCAGATCCACTAAATGCAGCCATTCAGCGCCTGCTTCTTGGTATTTCTGTACCAACGGCAATGGGTCAGATGCGTAGGTGGTTTGACGATTAAAATCGCCTTGTTGCAGGCGCACAACTTGGCCTGCAATGAGATCGAGAGCGGGTATTAACATGCTTTAATCACCGTCGGTTAATGCCAAAAAATTCTGAAGTATCTGCGCGCCAACTGTGCCGGAGCGCTCGGGATGAAATTGCGCACCAAAGAAATTCTTGGAGCGAATCATCGCGGCGAAAGGTTGTCCGTTTTCAGCTTTGCTGTATGTGCATTGCGCGCTGGTGTACTGATCGACAGCCACGGCAAAACTATGCACAAAATAGCAGTAAGCAGGACTCTCGACACCGCGCAACAAGGGATTACTAGCACTCGGGTCGGTAATCGTATTCCAACCCATATGTGGTAATGGCAGACCATCAGCAATCATGCGCTCGGTACGTGCAGGAACAACGCCTAAACAATCGACGTTCCCTTCGGCTGAATAGTCGGTGAGCAGTTGCATGCCCAAGCAAATACCAAGCACCGGTTGTTCAAGTTGTTGAATGACTTCGACCAAGCCAAGCTGCTGTAAATTACGCATAGCCGCTGCCGCTGTGCCGACGCCAGGTAATACCACCCGCTCAGCAGCACGGATAACTGCAGGCGATGCAGAAACCACGGGCTCAACGCCTAAACGCTCAAATGCAAAGCGGACCGAACTTAAGTTGGCACAACTCGTATCGATAATGACTAACGAGGTCATGCCAGCATCCCTTTACTCGACGGCAGAGCGCCATCGGCGGTGCGTGCGATAGCCTGTCGAAGTGCACGTCCGAACACCTTGAAGAGACTCTCCACCTGATGGTGGCTATTGCCCTCTGTCGTCGACAAGTGCAACGAAACCGCCATTGCGTCGCTGAGCGAGCGGAAGAAATGTCCGACCATCTCGGTCGACAGTTCACCCACTTTGTCGCGGCTAAAATCGGCTTGTAGTTGTAAGTAGGGGCGACCCGACAAATCCAACAAGCATTCTGCGCGACACTCGTCCATCGGCAGGGCAAAGCCAAATCGACCAATACCACGTTTGTCACCCAAGGCTTGACGCAACGCTGCACCAAGCGCCAAAGCTGTATCTTCGACCGTGTGGTGCTCATCTATGTGCAGGTCGCCTTGCACTTCAACGCTCAACGCAAAGCCAGCGTGCGTCGCAATTTGCTCCAACATGTGGTCAAAAAAGCCAATGCCGGTGGCAAATTTCAGCGGTTGCTGAGCATCCAAATCAAGTTGAATGCGAATGTCGGTTTCGCGGGTTTTGCGATGTACGGTGGCCGTGCGTGGGCGATCCAATAATTGATGCTGGATAGCACGCCAGTTCATATCATTTGGGCTGTACTTGATGCCTTGGATACCCATATTTTCAGCCAGTTGGATATCCGTGTCACGGTCGCCGATAACATACGAATCGGTAAAGTCTACGCGACCTTGCTGCAAGTAATCTTTGACTAGCCCTAGAGCTGGTTTACGGCACGAGCAGCCGGCATCAGGGAAATGCGGACAGATCAAGATATCGGCAAAGCGAATACCTTGTGACGCAAAGATTTCTAGCATGAGCTCGTGCGGTGCATCAAAGTCAGCTTGTGGAAAACTGTCAGTGCCTAAACCGTCTTGATTCGTTACCATCACAAGTTGGTAACCAGCGCGCTGAAATGCGAGCAGAGCAGGAATGACATCAGGCTCAAATTTCAGTTTTTGAATGCTATCCAATTGTTTGTCGACCGGCGGCTCTTCAACCAGAGTGCCGTCGCGATCAATAAATAAAATACGTTGTGCGGTCATTGTAGGAGTACCTGCTCTAATTGTTGCAATTCTTGGGCGCTGCCGATGCTAATGCGGACGCAGTTGTCGAGGCCCCGTTGGCTCGACTGATTGCGAACCAATACACCTTGTGCGCTGCACTGTGCCACAAGTGCGGCAGCATCGTCGACTTGAATCAATACGAAATTGGTCGCAGACGGGTAGAGTCGTTTGACCCACGGCGCCGCTTCTAGTTTTTGCAGCCACTGTTCGCGTAGCGCTTGTGTTTCCGTCACCGCTCGCTGCATAGCACCGATGGCTGCCGGAGCCAAAGCGCGCTGCGCGTAGCTAAGACTTGATGCTGGCATTGGATAAGGCGCAATCACCTTACGCAAGCAGTCGATGACAGCAGGCGCTGCGAGCGCAAATCCGCACCGAATGGCCGCCATACCAAAGGCTTTTGATAAGGTTCGTGTCACCACCAATTGTGGGTACTGCGTCAGCCAAGTGGCCACGCTCGGTTGGTCGGTAAACTCAATGTAGGCTTCATCGACAATCACAAAAGCTTGTTCGCCAACGCTTTCTAATAAGTTTCGTAAGTCGCCAAGCGCCAAGTTATTCCCTAATGGGTTGGAGGGGCTGCAGACAAAAATCAATTTCACGCCATCTAACTGTGCGACCATGGCTGAGAGATCCAGCTGTAGTCCCAATTCTGGCGTATCAATGAGTGGGACTTCACGCACCAAAGCACCATGGGTTTGAGCGCTGATCGCATACATACCGTATGTGGGTGGGCAAATCATGATGGCGTCTTGGCCAGGCTCGCAGAAAGCGCGAATCATCAACTCAATGATTTCATCACTGCCGCGCGCACTCAGAATCGAGTCCGCCTGAACGCCAGCATAGTCGGCATACGCTTGATTGACGGCGTCACTTTGGAACGCGGGATAGCGATTTAAGGCAGGCTCGTTGTCGTCGAGCGCTGGCGTAGTCGGTGCTTCGTTGGCATTCAACCATACGGAACCCCCACTCATACTGCGTCGGGCAGAGGCGTAGGGCACCAGGTTACGCAGGTGGGCGCGCTGTAAGCGCTCGACCATGCTCATGATGCACTGCCTTGCGAGTCGTCAAGACGAATCGACACAGCACGTGCGTGTGCGCGCAAGCCTTCGGTCTCAGCTAGTTGAATAATTGCCGAACTCAGACCACGTAAGCCTTCACGAGTGGCCTCTTGGACCGTATAACGACGATAGAAATCGAGCAAACCAAGGCTACTGTAATTCCGCGCAAAGCCATAGGTTGGTAACACGTGGTTGGTTCCTGTCGCATAGTCACCGCCGGACTCAGGGGTGTAGTGACCCACAAAAATTGAGCCTGCGTGTGTGAGTTGCGGGAGCAACGTCTCGGTATCATCGACTTGAATCGATAAATGCTCAGGCGCATAACGCTGACTGATCTCGACGGCTGTTGCCAGCGAGTCAACTTGAATGAGGGCGCTACTTGCCAGCGCCTGTTCAGCAATAGCCGCACGCGGTAATGATGCGAGTTGTGATTGCAGAGCGTCTGCAGTAGCAGCTATAAGCTGAGCCGACGGTGACACTAAGATGACTTGCGAATCCGGGCCGTGCTCCGCTTGCGATAGCAAATCAGCAGCAACATAATCAGGATTAGCCGTGTCATCGGCAATGACCATGAGCTCGGATGGACCGGCAGGCATATCAATGGCACAACCTTGCGGATCTTGCGAAACCCATTGCTTAGCTTGCGTGACATAACTGTTGCCGGGCCCGAAAATTTTTACTACGGGAGCAATCGATTCGGTTCCGTACGCCAATGCAGCAACGGCTTGCGCACCGCCACAGCGATACACTTCGGTGATACCGCACTTCTGAGCGACATACATCAGCGCAGGAGACAAGCTACCATCGGCAGCCGGCGGGCTGACTAAGACTCGCCGTTGGCAACCGGCGAGTTGGGATGGTACACCTAACATCAATGCTGTTGATGGTAGTACCGCAGTACCACCAGGAATGTACAGACCCACAGCACTTAAGCCATGATAGCGCTGACTACAGACCACGCCGGGAGCGGTTTCGACCGTAACGGGTAGGGGTTGCTGAGCTTGGTGAAACGCGTAGATCGTGTCGTAGGCTGTATCAATAGCTGCCTGCGTTGCTGCATCTAATTTTGCCGCCTGAGCCGCAATCTCGGCTGCTGGGTACGCCAGTTGCTCCAGCTCTGGAGCATCAAAACGGCGGGTATAGTTCAATACTGCCGCATCACCGTCGCGTTGCACGGCTGCAATAATATCGGCGACCTGCTGGCGCAATACTTCGGGCTGCGCTTGGGCCGGCCGCGCTAGCAATTGTTCACGGTTGGCATCACTCAATGATGCCCAATTGATTGCTTGCATCTGATTTTGCTCGTTCGTCGTCATGGTTAACCCAACATTTTCTCAATCGGTAATACGAGGATGGAACTACAGCCGATGGCTCTGAGTTCTTCCATGGTTTCCCAAAATAACTTCTCGGTACTGACTACGTGCACTGCAACCTGCTCATCACTGTGTTGCAACGGCAGTACTGTTGGACGCTCAGCGCCAGGCAGCAGTGCGACCACTTCCTCTAACCGTGCCTTGGGTGCGTGGAGCATGATGTATTTGCTTTCACGAGCCATTTGCACGCCGTCGAGACGCGGCAGTAATTGATCGACAATGGCTTGCTTCGCTGCAGTGAGCGGCTCTGGGCGTTGAATGAGCTGCGCGGTGGAACGGAAAATGACTTCCTTTTCGACTAAACCATTGGCTTCGAGCGTGGCACCAGTAGATACGAGGTCACAGATAGCATCAGCTAAACCAGCACGCGGAGCGACTTCTACACTGCCGGTTAGAATGGCTGTACTGGCCTTAATCCCCTGTTGCTGGAGGTAGTTTTGCAGCAAGAACGGATAGGTCGTAGCAATTCGTTTGCCCTCAAGGTCAGCCAATCCTCGATAGCTATCTTCTTTTGGCACGGCAATAGACAGTCGGCATTGGCCAAAATCTAGTGATCGAAGAATATTCATTTTTGCGGGCAACTGGGTTGCTTGGCGTTCGAGTCGTGCTTCCTCAAGAACGTTCTCACCGACGAGACCCAAATCAACAACGCCGTCCATGACTAAACCGGGAATATCATCGTCACGCACCCGTAATAAATCAACGGGTTGATTACTGCTGTGCGCGAGCAAGCGCGCTTCATGCAGACTGAATTTAAAGCCACACGCTTCCAATAGGGCAATAGATTCTTTACTCAAACGGCCAGATTTCTGGATGGCGATAGTAAGGCGTTGTGAATTCTTGTCGACGACCATGTGGAACTCCATGTTTAAACAACTCTAATACGAAAAAACCCCCGTAAAGGATGCCTTTCGGGGGTTCTTGTCTCGAAGGCAACCGTAATAGCTACGATTAGCCTGAGCACAGCGCTTGGCTAATCGGGGTGTCGATGATGATGGTGGTGCCAAATTATAGTTGCTGTGCGCATAAATCTCTCTCTACTCGCGTAAATCGTGAAAAGTGAATAGGTAAAAGAAAACAATGAGACGGATTGTATAGAAAAATGCGGGGTGATTCAACGAGGTGGCGTCCTGAAATGTTGGTTTCAGTGGATTTCTTGTCTGTAAGTTGTATAAGCGAAAGAATGTGAGATAAAACGGTTTCCGATAAAAGTTAGCTGCTTGCCAACTTCGGGTTGTGCTAGCATATCGGCATGATCGCTGTAGCCCAACATTTTAGCCCTCAAAGCTCTCTCGCCAAGACCGTCACCGGTTTTGTTCCGCGTGCTGCGCAAACCGAAATGGCCACTGCCGTGGCGCAAGTGATGCGCACTAAAGAGTCGCTGGTAGTAGAGGCTGAAACGGGAACCGGTAAAACTTATGCGTATTTGGTGCCATTATTAACGGCAACTGGGAAAGCGATCATCTCGACGGGTACGAAAGCATTACAAGAGCAGCTCTATTTTCGTGACCTACCTCTGTTGCGTGATGCAATTGCACCCGGTAAACAAGTCGCTTTGTTGAAAGGTCGAAGTAATTATCTCTGTCTCCACCGAATGCAGCAGGCGAGCGCACAAAGCGGCGAATTTTCGAAAGTGGTGCAGTCCCAACTAGTCACCGTTCGGCAGTGGGCACAGCGCACAGACGACGGTGATTTAGGGTTGTTAAATGTGCTTCCGGAAGATGCAGAAGTGCTCCCTCAGGTTACCAGTACGGTTGATAACTGTTTAGGTCGAGACTGTCCCGATTACGAAGAGTGCTACCTCGTTAAGGCACGCAAGCGCGCGCTCGATGCTGATTTAGTCGTGGTGAATCATCATCTGTTCTTTGCTGATATGGCGTTAAAAGATGTAGGGTTTGGTGAACTCATTCCGGCGGTCGATACGGTCGTCTTCGATGAAGCTCATCAATTACCCGACATTGCCAGTCAGTATTTTGGCGAAGCGGTGTCCAGTCGCCAATTGCAGGAACTCGCGCAAGATTTAAAGGTTATCTATCTAACCGAGCTCAAAGACTTAAAACAACTCGATAGAATAGCCGACAAGCTACTCATGACATTGCGTGAGTGGCGACTGATGTTTCCGGTAGAACCGCAGCGTGGTAATTGGCGTGATTGGCAACGTCGAGCTGGTGTGAAAGAGGCGGCAGCCGATGTTGCCGAGCAGCTGCAACTGGTGATTGATGTCACAAAGAATGCCTTGGGACGTTCGAAAGACTTGGATCAAGCTTATGAGCGCGCGACTTTAGTAGCGCACAAATGGGAACAGCTGCAAGCTACAGAACGAACCGGTTATAGCTTTTGGTATGAGACCACGCCGCGACAAATTACCCTGCACCAAACGCCGCTTAGTGTTGCAGACAAGTTTGGTGCCTACATCGACGCTGCCGACATGGCATGGGTATTTACGTCAGCGACATTGGCCGTCGGCCAAGACTTTAGTCACTTTACCGAACAACTGGGGTTAAGCAGTGCTCAGACACTGTGTTTGTCGAGTCCGTTTCAGTTTTCCAAGCAGGCACTGCTGTGTTTACCGCGGTATCTCCCGCAGCCTCAAGCACCGGAGTTTTTCGCGAAGGTGTTGGACATCGTTGAACAGGTATTAAGCGTCAATCAATCTGGTGGTACCTTTTTGCTCTTTACCAGTCATCGGATGTTACAACGCGTTGGTGCGGCGCTCGCCGAAAAAACCGACCGTCCTTTGTTAGTGCAAGGCAGTACCAGCAAACGTGAGCTACTAGCGCAATTTGTGGCGGCTGGGAATGGCATTTTATTGGGGACATCGTCTTTTTGGGAAGGTGTCGATGTTCGTGGCGATGCATTACGTTGTGTGGTGATCGATAAACTTCCGTTTGCATCACCTGATGATCCGCTCTTGCAAGCGCGTGTCGAAGATGCGCGTTTGCGTGGGCTGGATGCGTTTAGTCAGGTACAATTGCCACAAGCCATCATCGCATTGAAACAGGGTGCAGGACGGTTGATCCGCGATCAGGATGATCGAGGGGTACTCATTATTTGTGATCAACGGTTGGTGAGCAAACCCTACGGCGGAACCTTTTTGGCGAGTTTGCCTGCGATGCGGCGAACCCGAGATTTGCAAGAAGCATTAAAGTTTTTAGCGGAGTTGGAGGCGGCAAAGTCGAATGAGTAATGTTGTATTAGCATTGGACACCTGTACGGAACTCTGTTCGGTCGCGCTGCAGGCGGGTAATCGGTTAGTCACTCGAGAAACCTTAGCACCGCGTGAGCACTCGCAAAAAGTTCTGGGCTTTATTGATGAAGTCCTTGCGGAAATGGACATCGCATTCGATGCCATCGAACGCTTAGTGGTTGGTCATGGGCCAGGAAGTTTTACCGGTGTTCGGATTGGCGTTTCTATAGGGCAAGGGTTGGCATTTAGTCACACTTTGCCGGTTACACCCATCTGTACTTTAGAGGCTCTTGCGGAACAAGCGTGGCGCCGTTATCAGGCAACCGATGTGATTGCGGCTATTGATGCCAGAATGAACGAGGTCTATATAGCTCGCTATCAACGTCGCGATGATACTTGGATTGAAATACAAGCCCCGCAAATGGCTGCTCTAGAGCAACTGAATGAAGAGCGGTGGCTGGCTGATGGGCAGCCGGTGGGCGTTGGTACGGGTTGGCAGGCCTACGGGCCGCAACTCGATGCAGAACAACGCGTATCGATTTTACCTGATGTCTGGCTACCCGAAGCTCGAGATATGCTGAGCTTGGCGCTGCACCCGCAAGCAAAATCGATCCAAGCCGCTGAACTTGAGCCTCTGTATGTGCGTAATGAAGTAACCTGGAAAAAGTTACCCGGTCGATAGTTGTTGCAGGTTAAAACGGCGTAAATGCACTGGAACTTTTAGTCAGTCAGGCTTATCAAAGTAAAGGTAGCTTGCCTATTCAAGTCAGGTTGTGACGCAGCCTAAGGAGTTCGGTATGAAAATTTGGTTAGTCAGTATCGCAGCACTGTTCTTAGCAGCATGCTCTGCGGTTCCAGATGAACTGGCGGTCACGAATGAGCAGAACCTCGTGAATTACGAGACCGCATTAACGAGCGCAGAGCAAGTGCAGGGTCAGCAAGCACGGTGGGGTGGCACTATTGCTGAGGTACGCAATAGTGATGATGGAACGATTATCGAAGTCGTGAATTTCGATTTACAAAATTGGGCTCGGCCCGTTGCGAGCGATGAAAGCCAAGGTCGTTTTCGCGCAATTTTGCCTGAGTTTGTTGATCCAGTCGTCTACGAGGAAGGGCGGTTAGTGACGTTTGTCGGTACCGTTGGAGAACCCATCGAAGGAAAAATTGATGAGTTCCGGTATCTATTCCCGACATTAAACGTGACCGCAAAATTTCTGTGGAAGGACGAACCACGAACTTCCAATGTACAAATTGATTATGGTTCGTTATGGTATCGCCACCATTATTTCGCGCCACCGTACCGTATCTATTACCCGGTACCTGTGCGTACAACCCCAACAGGGGATTCGGGTCAATCAGGAAATGATCAATAACGAATTCGCATCACCTTTATTCCCACAGGCTCGGCTCCATGCCGAGCCTGTTTCGTTTCAGCTCGACTGGGGCACACTTCGTGGCCTGCG